>CAXGRW010000656.1:0-3307 GCA_964012125.1 uncultured Rhodopirellula sp. | reverse complement strand
AGTACTCATTTTCACTCATCTTAACGCCCTCCTACAGTTCACTATCCCAAAACGGCAATCCCCCTTTGTCGTTGGCTGAGGGTGTCAGAGCCACGACCGTCGAGCACAAGAAGCGCCACCAATCCCAATGGAGATCGACGGCAACGATGGACAGTCAAATCACCAAGCAAGCCGACTAGCTTTCTCCAAATCACATTTGAAATAAACAACTTCGCAAAGCTCGCCGGACCGCGGCGGCAAGATCGAAACAAAAACACACACCAAACAGGTTCAGACGTTGATACTCCTGATTTTTCCCAACCAGCTTTTCAAGAAGCACCCAGGCCTCAAACTTAAGCCAAAGCGGGTCGCTCTCTTGGAGGACCCATTGTTTTTCGGTGACTTGCACCACCCGATCGACTTTCACGTTCAAAAACTTTGGCTCCATCGTGCCACGATGAAGCGTTACCACGACGAACTCAGCACCTCCGGATTTGATCTTTCTTATCAGGAACACGACTTCAAACCTGAGTTTCTAAAACGCAAAATCAAGGCTCTACTGAAGGGCACCGACAAGCAGGTCACAACCGTTGAGCCGGCTGACTTCCTGCTGAAAAAAAGGCTGTCCCGAGTTTGCAACGAATTGGACGCGGAACTGGTATTCCTTCCGAACCCAATGTTCATTTGCAGCGACGTCGAAAATGAGGAATATCGCGCGGGAAAAAAACGCTGGTTCATGGCGGACTACTACAAATGGCAGCGTTCCCGACTTGACGTGCTAATGGATGGCGATAAGCCGGTTGGTGGAAAGTGGAGCTTCGATGAAGACAACCGGAAGAAGATCCCAAAGAAATTATTGAGCACGATACCATCCATGCTTACATTAAAACGGGATGCGTATGACTCAGAAGCGACTGCATACATCAGTAAGAATTTCCCCGACAACCCGGGGAAATTGGACCAACTCTATTACCCCTCCTCTCGCAAAGCCGCAGAAAGGTGGCTCAATCATTTTGTTAAAGAGAGGCTCTCAGCGTTCGGCGATTACGAAGATGCCATTGTGCAAGGTGAATCGTGGCTGTGGCACAGCGTCCTAACGCCCATGCTGAATATTGGACTGTTGACACCCGAGCAGATTCTGAAAGTGGTGCTCAAACATGCCAAAACGCAAGAAGTCCCTCTCAACTCACTCGAAGGGTTCATCCGTCAGATTATCGGATGGCGAGAATTCATGCGTGCGACCTATCAAGATCTTGGTGTCACCATGAGGACCACCAACCATTGGCGGCATCACAGAAAAATGCCGCAATGTTTTTACGATGCGACCACCGGCATCCCGCCGGTCGACGATGTCATTTCGCGATTAAACGATACCGGATACTGCCATCACATCGAACGTTTGATGGTTTTAGGCGGCTTCATGTTTCTTTGCGAGATCGAACCGGATGATATTTACCGTTGGTTCATGGAACTCTTCATCGACAGTTATGACTGGGTGATGGTTCCCAACGTCTACGCAATGAGCCAGAACGCAGATGGGGGTAACATCACCACCAAGCCATATTTCTCCGGGTCTGCCTATGTCAAAAAAATGAGCCACTATGGAAAAGGTGAATGGTGTGACGTTTGGGATGCACTGTACTGGCGGTGGATCTGGAACCACGTTGACGACCTGGCGAAAAATCCAAGATGGGCAATGATGTGTGCGATGGCACGAAAAATGGCGCCTGAAAAGATGGAAAAGCACCTCAGTATCGCTGAAGATTTCTTGAAAAGGCTGAAATAGCGCAGCGAGGACGTGCAGAATTACAGCAGTTCAGGTGGCCACTCGAGCCCGTAATGACACCGACTCTCGAGTGCGTGCCGTCGCACGGTTCGACGCGGTCTTAGTGCCGCACCTCGCTCGGAAGGCGTAGGTCACGTTCGCTTCTTGCTTTTCCAAGTGCCACCGTATTGGTAATTCACGTTACCATTCCGCAGCGGTAATAGACACTCTTTGCATACGAACTGCCATGGAGCATCTGAACGTTCACGAACCCGGTACAAGGTGTCTTTCGTGTGACGACATTGCTGGCATTCTTTCTGCCGAACCCGCTTGACCTTCATCGTCATCCTCGCTGAGATTTGCAACGGAAACGCCGTAATTCGGTCCCTTCATGCTCAGCTTCGAACCTTCGATCGTGCTTCGTGCTCCGGCCGGTCGTGCGCTTTCGCCACATTTTAAAAGACTTCGGTGTCATCTCGCGTCGCATCAGCTTGATCACGTCGCCGGGCGACAGAGCGAACTGCGTGCGGATCGCATCAAAGCTTGTGCGATCTTCCCACGCCATTTGGATCACGCGGTCCTTTTCCGCACGCGTTAAATCATTCATCGTGTTAGTTCCTGATTCCGCACGCCAGGCAACTTCAGCGAAATCTTCAGAGACCTCGTGCCTAGTAGGGTATCAAGATGGCAACATCTGCTACCGAACCCATGCCCGCCCGCAACCGTCGTCACAAATTTCCTCGGGGACAAACAAGAAAAGGGACGGGGCTCTAAGCCACACCACATCGAGACCGAGAGATAAGAGATAGCTGAATCACTCACACTTTTCGCTGCAGTTGCATTCCATCACGCCCACGATAGGTCAGTAACATGGCACCCGAGGCGGCCCACTTTTCAAATACCTGCTCAAAGAAGATCTGTTCGCCCGGCCATGGAAACGCAAAAAACAGGTCGTAATCTTCCATACCCAACCCTACCTCGCGATACACATCATCCTCTTCAACCGACACATTCTGGATATCGCGATCCACGTCTAACTCATCCAACGTGTCATGTGGAATGAAACTGCCGCAGTAGAACTTCGCACCGTTCCCCAATCGCACTGCTAAATCATTTGCCTGATCCACCAACACCTGCTCAATTTCGATCCCAATCGCCTCCATCCCGAGGTTGGCGGCCAACATCGCAACGACTCCAAAGCCACTGCCCAATTCACAGAAGCGATCACCTGTTAGCAAATTCTCACGTTGAATCCACGCCAAAGCGGATTGAGCAAGATAGAAATCACAAGTTACAAAATTCTCGATCACCTCTTGATCGGCCAGCATAAAACTTTCGATCGCTTCATTGGACTCGTCGATCAACAAGTCAGCGTCGTGCGCCTGAGAAAAGAGTACAGCGGAATCGGGTAGGTCTATTTCGACTAGGGACACGGCCAACTTTCAGCAATGAGTGTTGTGGACGGATCGACGCAGACAAATTCAACAGCCGCCACGTGAACACGTGACACTGGCCCCAAGGTTCTAATGCGGTTTTGCAAAACAAAGAACCCCGCATGCAAAC
>CAXGRW010000655.1:0-3334 GCA_964012125.1 uncultured Rhodopirellula sp. | reverse complement strand
GTGACGGCTTGCTGACGAGTGATGATGTTCGTCTCGAGGGAGTTTCGCTCGAGTTACGAGATGCTCTGGGCATGCCGGTTCCCGCGGATGACTTTCTGCCGGGCTATGCTACCGATGCATTTATCGCTTTGACGGATGTTACCGGGTTCTATGAATTCACCGGCTTGCGTCCTGGGACTTACCATGTTTATCAGCGACAGCCGATCGGTTTCGTTGATGGACTCGATACTGCAGGAAGCACCGGCGGGCAGCCAGTTAACGTTACGGACCAGCAGAACGCTGAGCTTCAGTCGTTGGTCGCGATGTTGTCGAATACTCTCGGTTCAGAGCCTGGCACTGATGCGATTCTGAATGTCACGATCTCTGCTGGTGAAGAGAGTGAACATAACAATTTCAGTGAACTGCGGGTCGTAAAAGCTGAAGTACCTCAGCAACCACGCGAGTTGGTTGTCCAAGTGCCGGTGGTCATTGTGCCCATTGAAACATTTGATTCCACGATTCGAATTGCCACGTTTGTGGATCCTGTTACGGTCAGTTCAGCGAGTCAAATGTACGATGAATGGGCGGTCTCATGGCATCTGAGTGTGATCAACGGGGGTTTTCCGCGGGGCGAAAAGGTTGAGGACGGGATCTTCCGTGGTGCAAGTTCAAGAAGCCGTAGTCAGGCCTGGGTAGGAGGCGTGCATGCTGGGGGTCGCTGGAGCTTTGAAGGTATTGACGGAAGCCGGTCTTCAGAGACAGTGAACCCGTCTGAGTTCGATTTGGGCGATGAAGGTGCCATCGCGCTCTCGGGTGACTTTGACGGTGATGGAGCTGATGAGCCGGTCATTTATGTCGCTGGTCAATGGTTCGTTGATCTCAATGGAAACGGTTTTTGGGATCCAGGTGATCTTTGGATCGAACTGGGGACAGCGTTAGATCGGCCGGTGGTCGGCGATTGGGATGGAGATGGTAAGGACGATGTTGGGATTTTTGGTCGGCAATGGCAACGTGATCCACAGCGGATAAAACGTGACCTCGGATTGAGCGACCCGGCTAACAAAAGGCGTCGTCAGGCAATGCGTGCCGACGACTATGATGCTAACCCAGCGGTGTCTGAAACAGACCCCCGAAGATTCTTGCAGCGTGGTGACAGTGGAAAGTTGCGAGCTGACGTCGTTGATCACGTATTCAAATACGGAGAGCAGGTAGACACGCCGATGGTGGGCGACTGGAACGGCGATGGCATTGACCAGATCGCAGTGTTCCGCGATGGGAACTGGTTACTGGATTCTGATGGTGATGGTCGTTGGACCGACCGTGATCAGAAAGTCGAGTACGGGCAACCCGGTGATCAGCCCATTGTGGGTGACTTTAATGGCGATGAGATTGATGAAATCGGGGTCGTTCGTGGCAATGTTTGGATCATTGATAGCGATGGTGATCAACGCATCACTGGAAACGACAAACAAATTGTCCTGCCGCGACCGGCTCCAGATAGTCAGCCCGTGGTGGGTGACTTCGATGGTGACGGGTTTGATGAGCCGGGGTACTACGACGAGGCTGGTTAAGCCGCCCCTGCCGCGTCCGCAGGCTTCCTTTATTTTGCAATGTCCCGGTAACCGATTCGTCGTTGCCAGTTTCAGCGACGTGTTTCCATACGGCCGGTTCCATCAGCTCACTTCGATGCGAAGGCTCGTTTCAATTCTTCCAGACTGGTGAGTCCGCGAGCAACCGTTAGAACAGCTTCGGACTGGATACCCCGATGGCCTTCTGATTTCGCAATCTGGTTTAGTTTTGCAAGATCCTGAGTTTTCATCAACGCGGCCCGTAGTTGGTCGCCAGGGCTCAACAGCTCAAAGATGGCGATGCGACCAATGTATCCACGTCCAGCACAGACGTGGCATGGAACGATCGGCGCAGGGCGACCATTTTCATCCACTTGCTGTTCGATGGGTGGAGGCACGAATGGCTGATAAAGCATGGCGACCCTGCCCGCAGGGATTCCCAGTTGCTTCAGAAGTTGCGGCTGAGGTTCAAAGCCCACCTTGCAGTTGTCACAGAGCCGGCGTACCAGCTTTTGACAGAGAACGGCATTGATCTTCTTGGCCAGCTGTCCTGCCGAATCACGATATTTCGGCAGTAGTTGCACCAAGGCGCCAATCGCGCTGTCAGCAATCATGCGGGTGTAAATCTGTTTCTCATGTTTGTCGACCTGCTCGAGAGCAAGTTGCATGGAATCAGGCTGAGGTAATTCCGGAAAGAGGATCACATCAGGCTCTTTCAGAATGGCTTTGCGTAGCATTTCTGGCTCGGTCAAGCCGGTATCACCACCAAAGTAATTGGCGTTGATGTTGATGGTTTCGGGTTCGGGCTGCTCCTGATCCTCGAAAGCCTGAAAGTCACGGATAAAGCGATCGGCTGCTGCTACGGCGACTGCCCATGTCGTGGTCAGGCCAGCCGCTTTTGGCGCCGTAACAATCAACACGGTGCCATCTGCATCGAGCTGCTCTTTCAGCGTCTCGATCATTTTGTCGCGCATGCCCAGATCACCCAAACGCTCGAATGGAACGTCTACAGGTTCCAGTTTGATGAGTACCCGTTCGCCTGAGGCTACACCTTGTGCCTGAATGATGAGTGTGAATTTCGTTTTGCCTATTTTCAGTGTGCACTTGCCTGTCTGTGCCGAACGCCGATCTGCGGGGTTGAGAAGGCATAGCTGCTTCAGTGCATAGAGCATGGCATCGCCGATTTCTCTATCGAGCGGGGGCAGTTGTTCCCAGTCGCCATCGATCTGGTACCGCATCGCACAAGCAGCCTGCGAGTAATCCATCAGTAGGTGAGTTGCACGTGACTGAATCGCATGTCCCAACTGACCTGCTGCAACCACGAATCCGGCACCTTGTCGCGTGGAGATCAACAAGGCTTGCGCCTCGGTTCGTTCGTTCAAGTGAGGAACGAAATCGACAGGTTCTGCCGTCTGCCACAGTTGTGGTTCTTCTTGTTCGGCCATCGTCTCGCGTATGCCTTTTTTCGAATGTGTCAGTGATTCCGTCGGTTACAGAAGTATGCGTAGCCGTGACGGAATTTACGAGTGGTGCTGACAGAGTGATGATCTCACCGATCAGCAGCATCTCATGTGAAGGAAGAGAAGAAAATGTTCAGGGGCAGGATCGAAGGCTGCTTGTTTCTGCTTGCCATGATCCTGATTATCCAAGGTTGGTGGTCTACAGGATACCCGGTGCTTTAACGTCGATGCCTTTCAACGCCATCTTCAGTGCGTCTTTGTTCGGAGCCACTGCAAATGCAGTTGGACGATCAATCAGCTCATCATCAATCAAGCCTTTGAGGCTCA
>CAXGRW010000654.1:0-3340 GCA_964012125.1 uncultured Rhodopirellula sp. | reverse complement strand
CGCGTTAGCTACAGCTGCGCGATTGATATCCGTAGCAACAACTGACTTTGCAGAGCTCAACAGGCAGAGAACCGAGATCAGTCCGGTCCCTGTTCCAATCTCTAGGACATCACGTCCCGAGGCAATCGCTTGAATCGAAATCAGCTGACGCAAGGAGACCGTGTCATCCGGATCCCAGAAAACAGATTCGAATTGAACAAACTCACCTTCAGGGACCTCATCGATGGACCATGTTTGCTCGACCCCGTACGAATAGTCCAAATCATCTCGGTAGCTGTCCCGACAGCCAACCAACAGCCAAACGCTACCCAACAACAAACACGCCAAAACACTAGATACAACCCTCGATGTAGAATTCTTTTTCAGCGGGTTCCATCGCATAAGTGGCTCCATCGGTCCGATACTTGATCGCGGTTCACCAGTTAATTCAATTCACCTGTCAGCGTGACAAACTAAGTCCAGTGACAATGTCATCCACCAAAAACGGGGCCAGAGGTTTTTCCAAGGCTACGATGCTGCCATCGGTAAAAAGAAAAACAACGGGGCTCTCAGGTGTGATGTTTGCCACCTCATCTTGCAGTCGTTTTAGCGTCATGTCTACAGGTGCAGCCCAGTGAGCTGTATGATTGGGCAAATAGACAGCGAGTATTTTTTTTTGTGAATCACCGACAGCGACGTTACCCGTGTGTGCGGTTTCCTTCTCACTGTCGGGGTGAGAGATCGCACTTTGCTGATGCATGACCGCAAAAACATGTGTTTCTGTTGTTGTAGGCGGAACCGCGACCAGTGGCGACACAAACACACGAGGAACCGTAAGGCCCAATCTCAAGTTATCTGGTGAATCCCAGGTTTGAGACGATACAGGAAGACGCGACGCATCCACGCCAGGCAAGTGTGAAGCAATGAGAACCCGCCAACTGCAGCCAACTTGCCCACTTCGAGCCCTTGTATAGGATGCAGGATAGCGACCTTGAACCGCGTGATAAGCATTCAACGCCTCGCCAATTCCCTCCAATTGTTGAATCACTTGCTGTTTCCGAGCAGTGGAGGAAACATCGACGATTACGGGTACAAGTAGCGCCCCACCGATCACGCCACAAGCTCCGAGTAACAGAAAGACGGCAAACGAGACGACCAAAATCACGGCCCATTTGCGTGGCTTATCAGCAGGATCGTGCCTGAACCGACTGCCATCTGTGTGATCCGATGCACCAATTTTTTCCTTAGAAAACTTCAGTGAGAATTTCCCCATCATATTCACATCGCCAGTTTTCGATGTTTTTGGGGGCACAGATGAAAAACCAGATTGGAGTCATGTTGGCTTCCAACAGCAGGCCAAAAGGACAGTATGGCACTCTACTGCTGGGTGATTTGCTGGCGTGCCTTATAGACCGCTAACACGGACAAACCGACAACGCGACACACATCAGCCCAATCGCAGAGACAAGCACACGTCACGAACGGCCTCGTTTCCAAACGAGATCCCAAGTGATTGAGAGAGTGCAAGCCTACTGCGTGAGTGATTGCATCTGGCCCCATGAGAGGTGGGATCGCGAAGTACAAAACAGCAGACGTCGAAATCTTTGCGTTACGCTTCGATTTGCCAACTTGTGGTCCACCGCATGGTGTTCAAAGAACACCAACCGTCGTTGGCCACCGCCTTCCTAGCGAACCTTACATTTGAAGCGAATGGTTGCACTCTCGCCAACCCGAAGCACATCAGTCAACTTCCACTGCAAGCGAAGAGACTGGCCATCATTCTTGACAGGCAAGAACTCTGCACCCGCACTGCACGTCTCACTGCCATCCACATACTCCAGACGAGTGATGAGATTGTCGGTGAGCACAACTCGGTCGACAGGGGCATCGCCAACATTCTCGACACGAATTGCGAAGTTCACGATTTCGCCTGGTTTTGCATCAGTGCGATCAGCCATTTTGTGGATTCGCAACCGGCCTGCCTCTGGAAATTCATAAATCGTCAAGCCTTGCAAGGACTCATCACGCACCAACGAAGGTGCCTTCAAGTCTTCGATCGTAGCCTCGACGCATTCATCCAATGCCCAAGAGATAGCTGCCAACGAGAATTGTTCCAACGCCACCTTCTCATCATCCTGCAGCTGATTGAGCTGATCGATCGTCAAACCGACGAGCGCAGCCATCACATCACTAGCTTGCTCCAACTGAAGTACCGAATCGACGGGAACACCTCGAACTCGTTCTCGCATGGCATCAATCTTCCGAGTGACATCGGCATGAGCCAACTCAACACTATCTGTCATCGTCAGGCGAGGCAGAGGCTGGTCCAGCCGACTAGTCCCCTGAGGCTTGTCGAATTGAGCTGCACCGATCGCGCGTCCGCCGGCCAGCGCGCCAGTGATTTTTCGCACCGAGAGAAAACGTGGTGCATACAAACAAACCTTATTGCTGGCCTCGACCTCTATATCGCCAGCAGCGGTCGTGTAATGAACAACGGTATCCTCAGGCTGCAGTCCTGTTAGCGAATCATCGCGACGCACAGCAACGTTGGGCGGATTGTCACCGCCATCACAAATGAATTCTTGCGGATCAATCCCATAAGCGTTCATCGGAACGGGTGGGGGCATCATGTAGCCGTAGGGAGATGGGTTGCAACGCTGGCAGCCACCGAACCGATTGCAACTACACGCCTGTACTTGAGAAACTTCCGGTGCTGCTCCGTGTTGCATACCGCAAGCACAACTTGCGCCGCTCGACTGGTGGGCAGCAGGTGACGAGAAGCTGGCCTGTGCCACTGCATGGGCAAGAGTCTGCCGGTCAGGCATAGGCTGAGTCGTGGGATAGACACCAGCGGGACGAAAACCTGCTTGCGGTGGATAGCCTTGTTGGGGTCGATAACCGGGATAGCGAGGTCCCCCCATGCCAGGTCCCCCCATGCCAGGTCCCCCCATCGCAGATCCACCCCATTGCGGCATTTGCCCAGCAGGCTGCGACATGGGGTTTTCACGTCCGATTGCACCAGGTGGTGGCTCGGGTCTAGGTGGTGAAAACGCACAACCTGTGCTCAAGATCGCAACCATGCCAACAAGCATCAGGTTTTTAATAGATTGCATCGTCATCTCGTGAAGGGCGAGCGTTGGATTATTTAAAAAGGGGCTGATCCGTAACCGTCACGGCTGGACCAACGGTCTGAGAAGGAGTACCAGACTGCTGTTGCTGAGCCGTGGCAGGCACAGCTACGGCAGCTTGTGTGCTCGTATCGCCAGCATTTTGGCTCACCGTTTCAATGGGAGCCCATGCTGGGAACCCAAAAAAGAAACCGGGCATCAGTGCTGGTGTTCTCGGAGGAGCGAGCGATCCG
>CAXGRW010000653.1:0-3346 GCA_964012125.1 uncultured Rhodopirellula sp. | reverse complement strand
TACGGGATTGTCATCCCCGTTGACTACGCAGGACCAGAAACGCCTTACCGCACAGACGTTTGGCTGCATGGACGTGGTGACACTAAAACTGAGATTCCGTTCCTTCACGAGCGTATGACACGGCCCGGTCAATACACCCCGAAGAACACAATCGTCTTGCATCCATTTGGAAGACACTGCAACGCGTTCAAATTTGCTGGTGAAACCGATGTATATGAGGCGTTGGCCCATCTTGGAAAAATTGCCGCTCTCGACAACCAACGCTTGTCGATCCGCGGATTTTCGATGGGTGGAGCGGGCTGCTGGCATTTTGCAGTACACGACCCTGGCCGTTGGTACGCAGCGAATCCCGGCGCTGGATTTGTAGACACCATCGTGTACCAAGGCTGGACAGAAAAAACACCCTACCTCATTGATGCAACAAGAAAGCAATTGATGAGCTGGTACGACGTCCTGCCATGGGCCAACAATCTCAAGAACACTCGTACAATCCCCTACAGCGGCGAGAAAGACAAACAAAAGCAGGCAGCTGATCGTGTGATGGCCAAAACCAACGCGCTCGGGATTGAGATCCCCTACATCATCGGCAAAAACATGGGCCACAGAATTGATGCTGACTCAGCAAAAATCATTGATGGAACATTAACAGACTGGGCAAAGCATCCAACAGAATTGCCACGAACCAAAATCGACTTCACAACTTACACGTTGCGGTACAACAAAATCGGTTGGCTGACGATCACTGGGCTCCAATCCCATTGGAAGCCGAGCCGTATTGAGGGACAAGTCATGGAAGACGGATCGCTCTCAATCAAAACCAACGGCATCACACGTTTCGAGATTGATTTTCGTGAATCAGCGTGGCCTGAAACAGACCAACGCGTCAAAGCCCAAATCGATGGACAACTCTTTCACTTGGACGACTGGAGTGAGGCACCTGGTGTGCAATGTGAGTTCGCCAAGGAAGATACCTGGAAGGTCGTCGAACAAATCGACCCTAAGCTGAGAAAGCAGCCAGGACTGCAAGGTCCAATTGATGATGCGTTCTGTGACAAATTTCTATTTGTTGCACCCAGCCGACCGGCTCAGCATGGAACGACTCAACGGTGGATCAACAAGGAATTCAAATACGCAAAGGAGAGATGGAGCCGTTTGATGCGGGGAGATGTGAATGTCGTGCTCGATACGGAACTTACCGAAGAACAAATCAAGAACAACCACCTGATTTGCTTTGGTGACTTTCACAGTAATCAGTACCTGCGAAGCATTGCCGCCAACTTACCCATCCAGTGGACCAAGGACACTCTGAGAGTTGGGAGCCGCAAATTTGAATCTGATACGTGTGTGCCAACGTTTTGCTTTCCAAACCCTCGCAACCCAAAACGCTACGTTGTTATTAATAGCGGCATGACTTACCGGGAATTTTCAAACGTCAGCAATTCCCGGCAAATCCCCATGTTGCCAGACTGGGCCATTCTTGGCATTGGTTCAAAAGACGATGCCATATTTGCTGGCGAAGTGATCGCACAAGGCTTTTTTGATGAGAGCTGGTCGTTGCCTGAAATGCAGCCAACACCCGCACCTTGAGAAGGCTGTCCCAATTTATCAGCGAGGCGATCACCTCACGGTTTGTCGCCTTGAACACCAGTTCGTGCGAACCGCGTCACTAGCGCCGCGCGATACGCTTTGCGATCGCTTCTCTTGACAACGGCATGATCTCAGCCGCTCCCCCTGGGTTGAACAATAAATCGTCTCGACTTGGCTTGGTGTCCGTATTGTCATACTGGACCAGATAGGCACCAATCTGAACGCCACCTTCCTCGTAAACAGGTGGCCAGAATTCTTCACCGCGAATCGCCAACGTCTTGGCGAGCAGTCGAGTGGCACGACCTGAGAATCCACTCAGAACCATATCCAGCCTGCCTAGCGCTTCACGGAAAAGATAGAAGACGAGCGCGGTATCTTTGTTGTCACCACCGGCGTAAGACCAAGTTCCATCATCGTTCTCGTAATAAAATCCCGGGTCTGGAGCATCTTCGTTTTTACTGAGCCGCAACCCAGCAGAAGCTCCTCCTGGCTGAGGATCACTATCTCGATAACGCAAAAAGAAAGGACAAGAGCGTGCCGAAACATCATCGACATCGTCCTCGGTTACGAACGGAGTGCAGCCGAATGCATCTGCAAAAAGAAGCTCGACAACCGGATTGCTTTTCACACTACCGATACAAACCATTCCGCGGTCTCCCTGAGCATCGACAAAGCCGTCAAACACTTCAGTCGCTCTACCTCGCGCGTCTTCCAAGGAAACTTCACCGGGACTCCAAACCAACGATTGTTGGATACGATCTGGCATCGGAACCGTCAGTTTTTTTCCGTCATCGTCATCCGATGACCCCTGATGCTTGGCGGCCCCACCCAACGTGGAAACACCGTTCAGGAGCTCGCCGAACAAGACTGCATCGCTGGCAACCACAGTGGCACTATCTGGAGACTGGGTCGCTGGATTTTCACGAACCCCAAGGACAATCTCGATTTCACCACGACGAGCCAACAACTCCCAGAAATTCTCTGCGTTAACGGCAAACAAAGCTCCCGGTAACTGGTCTGCATTGGCATAGCCGTGATCGATCAGGTAGTCGCAAATTCGCGACAATGCATCGAGTGGGATGTACTTGGCCTCGTTTTTCAGCAACGAGGCGACCTGATGGCGATCCAACCCGGTGTGTTCGACAATCGATTTAATCGTGCCGGGACGCTTCCGGCGATCTGGAGTGTGACCGAGTAGCTCTGCCAAACGGAATGCATATCTCATGGATAATATCGATTGCGAGGATGAGGTTGAAGTTAATGGAAGTGTATCACGGCGGCGAACCATCTGCGGGGCAAATCCCAACACTGACACTCGCATTCACGGACAAATCTGCAGACAAAGGTCAGTTTGGCCACATTAAGCAGTTGAATCGCTTTTTCAGATCGTTTCAATTCCCCGGTTCGGCAACGATGCCTAATTTCACCTAGTACGCCGACAACGGGGTAAACCGGGTTTGTTTTCAGAATAAGAGCAAGAGTGAAAAGGGGTCAGTTCGACTGAGCCTATAATAGAACGACAAGCTTTCCTCCGTCTCTTTGGCAATCAGCCATGGCCACAATCGCACCACCATCTCCGGCACCCCTATCACCCGCTCGCGGGTCGCAAAGTAAGGCGAATGGTGCCGACCAACTGATCAACGAACGGATTGAGGATGCCCGTCGATCACTTTGGTGGGCTGAGCTGATACGGACCGGACTAAAACTGGCCATCGCCTCAATTGCCGCGGTCTTCGTCTGGCTGGTAATCGACCAGTGG
>CAXGRW010000652.1:0-3349 GCA_964012125.1 uncultured Rhodopirellula sp. | reverse complement strand
CCACTGTCCTCAGGTCCACTGTCCTCAGGTCCACTGTTTTCAAACACGGTGCCACAAAGTCCCAACTCACCACCCCTGTCACCAAGTGCAGCGGTCAGAAACAACGCTGACTTAGAGCGACGCATGCAAGCGGTGGAGCCGCGTGCGGCGAGAGCAACTGCTAGCGAACCGGCCTCTGATCCTCGGATATTCGAAATGAGTCCTGGTGTTTACGCTGCGAGCGAAGCGATGCCAGTCGACGATACGGAAAACGCCCGACTGCCCATGAAAGCTGCAAGTGGAAAACCGGTAGGAACTCAGGCAACTGACTCGGGCTACTCGAAGATTCAGGTCTATTACGCCACAGACCGTCAGCGTAGTCATGTCTCTCTTGCTGCCTACGAATTGTCAGGTCAAAAAACGACCTTCATGGCATTGAGTCTCCTTTCACTTCTATCGATCGCGTATGCAGGTTTGTCGAGCTTGCGTAGCCGAACGACGGCTGCAGGCGTCAGCGCGATGCTGGGTTGCTTGACGGCTTTCATGGCAGGCGGCCTGATTTTTCTCGGGCAAACCACCATTGAAAAACACGGAGTGAATTACACGGGCGAACGAGGGCAATTCACACATGGCATTGCTGAGGTGTCAGTTCCCGACCTGCATGAACGCGGAGTGGTGGAACGCCCCAGCCTGCTGAAATTCGAAGTCCGTGAAGATCAAACCAAACACATTGTTTTGACAGAAGCCGTTGAATTGCTTGACGAAGATTTCAATCTCAAAATCTCACATGCGGTTGCGACAGCACCAGCTCACGACCTGCTGGTGTTCATTCATGGTTACAACGTAAGTTTTGAGAGCGCTTTACTACGAACCGCGCAACTGGCCGTCGACCTTCCGTTCGAAGGTGTGCCGGTTTGCTACAGTTGGCCCAGCCAAGCAACGCTGACGGGCTACCCGATTGATGCCAACAACGCCGACTGGACGGTTCCGCACCTCAAGGACTTCCTGCTCGAACTCGCAACAGAAACAGGAGCGGACTCGATCAATGTGATCGCCCACAGCATGGGGAACCGAGCGATGACGGCTGCCATTCGGCAAATCAGTCAGCAGCAGGATTCACTCGATCCTCCCCTGTTTGACCGCATTGTCCTGGCAGCTCCCGATATTGATGCAGACTACTTCCGGCGTGATGCAGCGCCCGCCCTCGTGCAGGTTGCTAACCACGTGACACTTTATGCCTCTTCGGAAGACCAAGCACTAATTGCTTCGAGGAAGGTAAACGGTTACCCGAGAGCCGGGGACAGTGGTGCTGACATTGTCATCGCTCCCGGGATCGAAACGATCGATGTTAGCGGGACGGATTTGAGCCTGCTTGGGCACAGCTACTACGGTGATAATGAGATCATGCTCCGCGATCTTTATGACGTCATCCGAGCACGTTTACCTGCAACCCAACGCACTTCGCTCATCCAAAGAGCAGTCGGTCCCATGACCTATTGGCAACTCGCGCAGCGGGCAACGGGCGTCTATCGCTGAGTCCTCACCACTCGCTAACAGAATCCCTACTGTCGGATTCCAGTGGCAACCACAGCATTCATTGCAAAACGTGGTTTCGCAGTCCTATGATGCCGCGATGATAACTTGAGGTACCCACCGCAGGGTGATTTGACTTTCAGAGTGTCACCCCAATGATGCCAAAGAAGCAGGCCGCATACGCATTGAACGCACTGCGTCCCCTATCTGTCGTCGTTCGCGTGCCTAAGCCCCCACCGTTTGATGCCGCCACTCTCAAATATCTTCGAAACAACCAAAGACTGGGCCTCACAGTATTTTTTCTGGGCACTGGCAGTGTCAGTCCTTGTGTTCGCCGGTAGCCTCTTGATCGCGTGGCTCTTGATTTTACACCTTCCCGAAGATTACCTGTGCCGCACTGGCACAACCAACTGTCGAAAAACACCCCCGTCGCCGCTATCTTATTTTGCAAGAAAAATCGTGCTCAACGTCCTTGGGTTCATTCTCTTGATGACGGGTATCATCATGTTGTTCACGCCCGGCCAAGGAGTCTTGTTTATCCTGCTTGGGGTCACCCTGATGGACCTCCCCTACAAACACGAAATGACGCGACGCCTCGCGCGACGCAAAGGCATCCTGAGCATCATCAACCGCATCCGAAGAAAGAGCGGCAAACAACCGCTGACGACAGAACCCCTAGTCTGAATGCCAGGAAAGTGCCCAGCAAGACGCTTTACCTGAACGACAAGTTGGGTGAGAGAAACGTTTTCGTGCTTCGCACCAGCCTTCGGCCAAGCCTTGTCGATAAACCTGCCGCCCAATACGCGGTCAGGTCACTTAAAGCCGTATTGTTGGCAGGCAGTGAGAACGGGATCATTCGAAAGAGGGCGACGAGAAAGCAATAGCAGATGGAAAACCACTCTGGAATTCCCCCTCACTGCCTCCAATCCCCCCCAGCTGCTGCCACAAGACACGGCTGCAATCAGACACGGCTGCAATAAGACGCAGCTGCCACAAGACACGGCTGTCCCTAAATCACTGAGCCGCCCGATACCCTGCCACAAGCATGAGAATGTGCCACACTCGTGAATATGTGCCTCGGGGATAACCGCTGAGGCAGTTCACAGCGATTCAAAGACAGAAATCAAAAGCCGACGACGGGTGCGAACGGCGTTGGGTAGACAGGCGGGTAATAGCTATTGATCACGGCTGGCCGAGTAACGATCACGGGTCGGTTAACGACCGTTGGTGCCAACATGGGTCGCCCCATTACGACTGGTGCAGGTGCCATGAGAACAGGTGCAGGAGTGCTGAGAACAGGTGCAGGAGTGCTAATGACGGGTCTGCCCATGACCACAGGCCCGCTAGTTACAACGCGTTGCGACACAACTACAGGGGCTGCGGCAAGTGGAGCCTGGTAGACAGCGGGTGCTTGCAACACAGGTCTCGCCGCGGTGATGGGTGCAGGCGCAAAGGCGGTCGCTTGAGTGATGGTTTGAACCGGAGCAACAACTGCGATTGGCTGTGCCACGGAAGGGCCGAGGACGGGGCGGTAGACCGTACGACGTCCAAACAGACCACGGCGTTCGGCGGTGTAACCCACTACGGCGGGTGCGTAGGCCTGCACGGGAGCAACGTAGGTTGCACCAGCATTGATAGTGTAGGGGTATTGTGCCTCAGCGTCACGCTGATCAGCGAGCATCACACCAACGGCCAGCAAGCCAACACCGAAATAGGTTGATATCGAACGCATACGTCTCTCCTGAACAAACTAAAATTCCAGCAAACACCAGAGTCATCACACTAATCGCTAGTGGAACAAGATGGGCCCAGAACCGGAAGTAGCTGCCTGATTTTC
>CAXGRW010000651.1:0-3362 GCA_964012125.1 uncultured Rhodopirellula sp. | reverse complement strand
AATGAAACGACAGCTAGGCGGATAAAAATTCAAACCAATTGCATCCGCCCCACTCCCGAAAACCGCCTCAATATCGACAATCTCTTGAACACCGCAAATCTTGATGTGGAACATGAGAACAAACTCTTGGAAATGGACTGGTCGAAAAGCGCGATAATATCCGATAAATGACGAGGACGAACGGCTCGACGCAGCACCTAGCGGAGTAAGACATGATTGCCAAATCTCGCCAAATGGCAGCCCATGACTTCCTGCTTGTCCTCCTCTCTGCCGCCGTCTTAGCTCTTTTGCTGTGGCCACCAGGGCCGACGGTCCGCGAAGTAGAAGTCCGCCGCAACGATGGAAGCCTACAAACTTACCAACTCACCACTGACGACCCCAAGCTGGTAAATCTTACACAGAAGCTACAGCGATGGTCCAACCCCAAGTCCAACTCTCGAACCGCGATCAACAAATGGAAAGCAGAGCTGGGAAGCCTTTACGCGCAGCGTACAACGCCTGAGGTGACGGAAAAACAAAAACGAATTCTCTCTGTGTCCTACTACCCCGACCACGCAAAAAAACGCGAGATAGCGGCCCAACAGGCAGCACAACTGAAAAAGCAGCGAGCTTATTGGCTCAACTTCCAACGGCAAGCTGAACAAGCTGTGCAGACAGAAAACCAACGGCAAGAAGATTTGCTTGCATTGCATGTGCGTCCCCCAATTTCGATCAGCGATCCACAACCAGGCCCCTACCCCCCAAAAGCAATTGTGTCCTCTTCACTGATTGGACTTTGCGCAGCGATGCTGTTCGGTGCTTGGAATTTCTTGGCCCCTTCAATCCAGCTCGTGAAGCAGGCTTCAGTCTCGAACGGGGCTGGCCAATCCTCCGCGAATGCGCACCGTTCGAACCACGCTGGCGGCCCGCCGCCAAGCGTTGCCGCGAACTCCATGCAATTTCAAGTCACACTTCCAGCCAAGTGGCTCAAAGTACGCCAACCACTCAGCGTTTGGATTCGACAAACAGCTTATCTCGTCTTGATCGCATCGGTGGCTGTGGTTAGCTCAACATCCTTGCTCAACCCAAGTTCGGCGTGGCGAGGTCTTCCAGCCCGCATTCTATGGGGCGAGCATAGCTCAGGTTCAGCCTCGCCTCTGCAGACCCACTCGAACAAGTCGATGCTGCGGATGCAGAAAAGCGGCTTTGCCCGCAAGACTTCGTAGTCGGGTTGATGCTGTTTCCAACTTGGTGATTAGAAACATCGTCTACGTGTTAACCTGGAGCTCGCTGATTCGCAAACACATCCCGCGTTTGCTGCCATGCTTCACTGACATACTGCCATGCTTCACTGACATACTGTGCGGTTAGTCGAGCCCCCTGTATGCACGTTGCCATCAGCAGGGCGAGCAATGAGAGCCCGAGAAGAATGCGTGTTGGTAACGCGTCTGGAATGGCCTGAATGACGAATCGAGAAACAGACAGCTCTCTGATCTGAGTCATATTACCAACTGTCCCGTCGCTCCAATTCAATTCAAACAACACATCATGTTTGACTGCATACGCCAATAACCGGCCGTCACGACAAGCAGCCAATCCGTGAGTCTCACAACATCGCTCGCGCGTTGAGCTCAGTCGAACGCAAGCACCAGTCTGCACATCGATTTTGTACAACAGGTTGCTTGCGATATCGACACCATACAACTCTTGCCCCTTCACAAAAGCAAGACTGAAAATACTCGGTGCATCGAGTGACGCAACTGCAGTTGCCTGGCCGGTGTGCTTGTCAATGCGTACTAACTGGTCTGTTGCTGTATCGACCCCATAAAGTCGATTGAAGCGATCGCATGCCAATGACTGCACGCTACTAAATCCCAGCGGTCCGATGCGCGTGGCTTTCCCCGACAATGGGTCAACCTTCAATAATTGATCACCCTGCCCCTCAACGGCGAACATCTGCCCCTCAGAATCGAACGTTAGCCCGCAGACCGCAGGAAACCCAAGTGGACCAACGTGGATCCGCAACCGCAGCATCTCATCAATGATGATCAACCCGTCGCAACTACCGTCCACTGCGTAAACCAGATCATTGCTGACACTGTAAGCCATGGCTGTGATACATGAGGGGCCCAAAGTAACCTGCCCTTTCGATGTTTTTTCTACCGACTGCTGTACACCTTGCCCTTCCCTGTCTCCTTGTCCACTCAACTGACCTACGTCTAATTCTTGCGCCCTGCTGCCCGGCAGCGTCGCGGCAGTGCCGTGCAACTGCGCGACCGAAGCCTCCGCCCCAATCAATTCACCACAACAAAGGCAGAGCATAAGAAGACACAGTCCAACAATACACAGTCCAACAATACACTTTGAAGCCACGTTGACCATCATCTTCAAAGAGCCTCGTCCCCATTCACCAATCTCGAACATCCGTAATCTCCCCACGGCTAATCGCTTGCCTTTCGTCCAAGGAATCCAAGCCAACGCTTTGGCTTGTCTGCTTGGAGGCCTGACGCAATCGGCGCGCCAGATCAAATCGTCCATCGCAGCAATCCATCAAAACCACAGCTCCCGATTTGTTGGTCCGTAAGCAATTGCCCCAGGCTGCCCCTTGAGCACCACAAAGGGAATCAATGCCGCCGATAGCAGGACGTGGACCCGTGCAAAAAAATGGCAAACGTCTCCTGCATTGAAAACTCCGGATTCATACTCGCAGCGGTTGCACGGACAATGGCACCCCATGCACAATATGAAGGCACGAATGCCCCATCGCTGCCCGTACGTAACACTGCGCAAGAATGTCACGAATTTTTCCCTCACACGCCTCTGGCGGAAAACTGAAACATGCCTCGACTCCGCCGCTTTGAATGGGACAGCGAAGAATACAGCGACGCCTTTGCATGCCTGCTTCGCTGTAGCTCGGAAAGATCTGTCTTAACGCCGTATCTAAGGCAGCTGATTCAGCAGCTGCCGATTGGTTCAGCCGCTGTTGACTGGGGTGCCGGCACAGGCGACCTGACCCAACTACTGGTTCAAAATTGCTCGCCACCTTCGCGGTCGAACCATCGCCTGCGATGCGGCAGATCCTGAAACAGAAACTTCCAAACTCGCAAATCTTGGCAGGGGATCTTTTGACGGCCCGCCCCCCAGTTCCGATTGACTACGCCTTGCTGGCTCATGTTCTGTACCACCTGCCTGATGAAGACTGGCCACAAATCCTGAATCGCCTACTCGAATTCCAGAGTCCTGAGGGACAACTGGTGATCATTCTGAAAGGCGGTAATTCCGGGTGCAATCGAATGCTGGAGCAGTTTGGCGTTCGAAGATTCGACCTGATGCGTCAAATGACCATGAACGCCAATAAGTTTTCAGGGTTCGATTTGAAAGTG
>CAXGRW010000650.1:0-3363 GCA_964012125.1 uncultured Rhodopirellula sp. | reverse complement strand
AAGGAACCAGCAACAGATGTCAAGGCAGACTGGAAGGTTTGCACTCCTGAAAGCGTTCCACGTTTCTCGGCCGTCCTTTACTACTTTGGATTGAAACTACAGAACGAGTTAAACGTGCCCATTGGGCTGATCAACAGTTCATGGGGAGGTTCCCCCATTGAGCCGTGGACTATCACGAACGGTACTTCCGGTGGTATGTACAACGGGATGATTGCTCCGATCGTGCAATATCCCGCCCAAGGCGTCATCTGGTACCAAGGCGAAACGAATGTCCTGAATAAAAATGGGCTTGCGTACGAGGGCAAGATGAAAGATTTGATTGGGGGCTGGAGGAAAGCGTTTCAGAATCCGGAACTCGCATTTTACTTTGTGCAAATTGCCCCTTGGTCAGGTCGTTACGAAGATGGAGAGCTGCCCAAATTGTGGGAGGCACAAGTTGCAACGCTAAAACTACCTTTCACTGGCATGGCAGTCACGACTGATCTGGTTGACAACATCGCTGACATTCATCCCCGCAACAAACTTGACGTTGGCAATCGACTAGCCTTATGGGCGTTGGCCAAGACGTATAAAAAACAAGGAACGACTTACTCTGGCCCGCTCTATAAATCGCTTGCTATTGAAGGTGACAAGGCACGTGTATCGTTCGCACATACTGCCGAAGGACTTCGATCCCGAGATCAAAAATCATTGAATGAATTTCAAATCGCAGGAGCCGATGGCAAGTTTGTCGCTGCAGAAGCGACAATCGATGGAAATACGGTTGTGGTTTCAGCTAGCGCAGTAAAGAGTCCCAAAACGGTGCGTTTTGGCTGGCGCAAGATAACCAATCCAAATTTAGTCAATTCGGCGGGTCTGCCGGCGTCACCATTTCAGACCGACGACTGGCAGGGCGGCACGGGCGAATAGGCGTTTGAAATAGATGCGACGAAACTACGCGGGGCCATGCGTCTCGTTGCGACAACGTAAAAAGCGATGTTTTAGCATCGTTTTGAGTTGTCTTCCGATGTCTAACTCGGTTTCACTTCCGCATCGATTGGCGAAAACGGCAGGATTTCGTCTATGCTAGGTGGGAGACGGATGGGTTAACAGCATTGCGTGCGTTGGGTGAACAAAGGGCAGTTCACACATGCACAGCCATTGTAAAATCCCAGCACAGTTCAGTTCGGGCGAGTACCGTTCGGCGACCGCAAGAGAAACCAGCGAGCACTCGGTCTGAGTTCATCCTTTCGGGGTGCGGGCAGGAACAGCGGAATAACAGTGAAAGGCTGTTATGATCATTGAGTTGACAATTTTCGTAATTTTCTGGATAGCTGCTTTCGCGGTTGCTACGGCAGTTCTGCGTAAGAATCCGCGTCTTGGCAAACTCAGCTTTGCCGTATTGATTCCTTGTCTCTGTCTCACAGCATTCGCAGGATGGCAATTACGAGTCGCGGTACAACCGCCGTCACTTGGCTCCAATGAAAGCAGCAACCCAACTGTGGGTGCTGGAATAACCGCAGCTGTTTACGAACCGCTTCGGCCGATTGAAGTTACGGGAGACGGCTACACCAAAGCATCGGCGTGCATGGAATGTCACGATGAACAGTATGAATCATGGCATGATTCGTATCACCGTACGATGACGCAAGTAGCCACTCCTGACTCGGTAATGGGGAACTTCAAAAACCAAACTGTCAGGTTCAATGGCCGCACCTACCAAATGACCGAGCAGGGCGACTTGTGCTGGGTTGAACTACCTGCCAGCGTTGTGCAACCTGACAGCCAAAGCGTTTCCCCCAGTGAACGGACTCAGTTGCCGATTGTAATGAGCACAGGTTCACATCACATGCAGGTGTACTGGTTCCCCATGGGGAAAGGCAGAATGCTTGGTCAATTCCCGCTGGTCTACCTCAAGGAGGATGATCGCTGGGTACCGCGAAAGAGCTGCTTTCTTGAACCACCCACCGATCAGACAGACATCGAAGTCGGGCGTTGGAATAATACATGCCTGCAATGTCACACCACCAACCCAAAGCAACTGCTCTCACGCGATTTTGTGTTCGATACCAAAGTTTCGGAGTTTGGAATTTCCTGTGAAGCGTGCCACGGGCCGGGCGAGGAACACATCGCATTCCAAAGAGCAAGATCCACCGCTTCCGATGCAAACTCCCAAAGCACAGGTGACCGAGCGAACGCCATCCACCATTTGGCTGAGCCAACCCCGGAGATCGATCCGATCGTCAATCCTGCCAACTTGGACCACCGACTCAGCTCGCAAGTGTGTGGCAACTGCCATTCGATGGCGACGCACTTGGATCCGGCGACCCGCAATAACGGCCATACGTTTCGCCCCGGCAAGGAACTTTCCGAGTCACGACATATCTATCGCTGTAATCCTGATAGCGAAGCACTGCTAAAACGCCAAGGACAGGACCCTGACACATTCTACGATTCTGTGTTCTGGGACGACGGAATGATACGGGTCACAGGTCGAGAATTCAGTGGTTTGTCCGAGTCTCCCTGCTACCTGCGGGGCACAATGTCCTGCATTTCATGCCACGCGGTACACCAGGAAGCGGGTGACACAAGACCAGCAGAAGTATGGGCAAATGACCAACTCGCCATCGAGATGAATGGCGACCATGGCTGTACCCAATGTCACGACGCGGAAGATTATGGAGAAAACCACACGCACCACGATTTAGCCAGTAGCGGTTCGCGCTGTTACAACTGCCACATGCCTCACACCAGCTATGGCTTGATGAAGGCGAACCGTAGCCACCAGTTGTTTTCGCCTAATGTTGGCAAGGATGAGGCTGCGGGACGCCCAAACGCGTGCAACCTCTGCCACCTGAACGAGACACTGGACTGGACTGCCAATCAATTAGAGTCCTGGTACGGAATTGAAAAACCAAAGTTAAGCGAAACGGACTCGACACTGGCAACGGGAGTGAACTGGGCGTTACGTGGAGACGCTGGAACCCGTGCGCTCGTCGCGTGGCATATGGGATGGCAGCCAGCCATTGATGCCTCCAAGCCTGAATGGATGGCAAGGTACCTGGCGCACTTACTCGCAGACCCCTATGACGTGGTCCGATACATCGCAGGCAAGTCATTGAAAGCGATCAAGGGATTTGGTGACCTCGACTATGACTATGTCGCCAAACTTGCCGACCGCCTGACGGTGCAGGCTGATGCGATCAAACGGTGGAATGAACGGCCTCAAAAGAAAACTTCAACAGGAGAAAGCGTTTTGCTTGATCCCGAGGGAAAATTGCAGCAGCAACGATTTCGCGAACTCGCTTCACAACGCGACGACCGCCCAATGTTCTTGAATGAATAGCGTTCTTGAATGAATAGCGAATCGCGTTGCGAGTCACA
>CAXGRW010000649.1:0-3363 GCA_964012125.1 uncultured Rhodopirellula sp. | reverse complement strand
TCCGAGTGTGGATGTTCAATGGTTGGCGGAATGATGGGGGTCGGACCGCGTTTTCGATGAGATTGGAAAGGGTGGCTACCCTCGGTGATGCTCCAACCATAATTTTCACCGCGACGAACGACTTGCGCAGTTTCCCAGAGGTCCTGCCCATTGATGCCGGCCCACAAGTCGCCAGTCTCAGCGTCTACTGAAATACGCCACGGGTTTCTAAGTCCGTACGCCCAAATTTCTGGTCGTGCACCGTCAATCTGGAGGAAAGGGTTGTCCGTTGGTACCGAGTAGCTCAGCTTTTTTGTTGGGTGGTCAATGTCGATCCTCAGCATGCTGCCGGGCAATGTCGTAAGGTCCTGACCCGCATGATTGGCATCTGAATCTGAAGTACCATCACCAGCGGATATAAATAGCATTCCGTCGTGTCCAAAGACGAGGTCGCCGCCATTGTGACCATTCGAGGGCCATTCGATGATCGTCATTTTTGATGCTGGGTCACATCGGAAAGGCGCTTCGCGTTGAACATGAAAACGAAGCACACGAGTGCAAACTTCGTTGAGTGCTTCTGATTTGCCGTTGCAGCCAACGTACATCCACCCGTTCTCTTTAAAATTGGGGTGGAACGCTACGCCATAAATGATGTCGTCAAGAACCAGGAACTCTTCCAAATTTCTGCTCGTGTCTTGCCCCTCCGCGACACCCGGTTGGAATCGCAGCAACCGTCCCGGACCTCCGTAGCCGCCTTGATGCACATGAACGAGCAGATCGCTCGTTCCTGGCAAAACAGTCACTCCCATTGGTTTCGGTATATCGAAATTCGAATGAAGCTGGACCACTTCGAATGGAGGTGGTGGATCGGGGGATCCGACCACGGTGGAGTCGTTCCAAGGCACTCGCTGAGATTCAGCGTTTTCCGGGCCAACCGCGTAGTTCGCTGGAATGAAGAGAATCGTGGCGAGAACGATCAGAAAAATTCGTTTCTTCCCGTGCAAGCTCAAGAGTGCGTGTGCCGTAAATTGAAAGCTGGAGCGCAACAAGATGACAACATGGGGTTAACGAGAGAGAAACAGCCGAGCACCTTTGTGCTTTGCCCGTCCCTAGGCTTCCCCAGTTTATCGAGCGGTCCAAGCATCGTCCACTTCTGAACAGCTAGCCTTGAGTGCGATGCGTGGGTGTTTTACGGTAGGGAGAGAAGAAACCGTTGTTTGTGGCCAAAAGTAGGGTTCTGAGTAAAACCTCATGGTGGGGTTGAGCTGAGTTGCGGGAGAGCGAAACTTCTCCAAGGCCGAACGGTTCCATTGATGTAACTGCATTTTTTTAATAATTGAGACGCTCGAATGATATTAAGAATCCTTGGGATCTGTCTATTTGCCTGTCTGGTCTGCGGAGGCAGTAGTTGGGCTGAGAACTGGCCTGCTTGGCGGGGTGCGAATCGTACTGATGTCTCAACAGAAACTGGGCTTCTTGGTGAGTGGCCTGAGCAGGGTCCGAAGTTGGCTTGGCTATCCAAGAAGTGCGGCGTTGGCTACGCGGGTTTTGCTGTGGTCGACGAAAATGTGTACACGATGGGGGCTTATAAGAATGACGAACGTTTGGTTTGCCTCGATGCAGCAACTGGCGAAATTCGTTGGAGGATGGTGATGACTGAATCCGTACTTGAGAATGGATGGGGTGACGGTCCGCGAGGTACACCCACGGTCGATGGAGAGTTTGTCTATGCAATGGCGGGAAATGGAACCGTCGTTTGTGCTAAAGCGGCTAGTGGTGATTTGGTTTGGAAAATCAGCATGCAGGACTTGGGAGGTAAAGTTCCTAATTGGGGGTATTCTGAATCGGTGCTGGTCGATGGTGACCAGCTGATTTGTACGCCTGGAGGTGCCGATGGCGCGGTCGTTGCGGTGAATAAGCTCACCGGAAAAAAGATCTGGCAATCAAAAGAGTTTAACGATCAAGCGGACTACTCTTCGGTCATTGTGGCCGAGCATGATGGCGTAAGGCAGTACATTCAGTTGACGCAGAAGACCCTGGTTGGCATTGCTGCCGACGACGGTCGAGTGCTGTGGAATTATCCTTGGCCCGGTCGCATTGCAGTCGTGCCAACGCCTATCTTCCGTGGCGGCAAGGTCTATGTCGCGTGTGGGTATGGCGTCGGATGTGGTCTTGTGAAGTTGACGGATGGTGCGGCTGAAGAAGTCTACGAAAATAAAGTCATGAAGAATCATCACGGAGGTGTGATTCTTGTCGGCGACCATCTGTATGGCTATTCCGATGGCTTGGGCTGGGTTTGTCAGAACTTTGAAACTGGCGAGCAGGTCTGGGCAGAGAAGAAAGCATTGGGGAAAGGTGCGATCGCTTGTGCTGACGGGATGCTCTATTGTGTCGATGAAGGCAGCGGCGAAGTGGTCTTGATTGAAGCAAGCCCCAAAGGTTGGAACGAAAAAGGCAGGTTCAAATTGGATCCTCAGTCAGAGTACCGTAGCCCACGTGGAAAAATCTGGACTCATCCAACGATTGCCAATGGCAAGTTGTATTTGCGAGACCAGGAAATCGTCTACTGTTTCGACATCAAAAAGTAGCACCGCGCTCTGATGCGTGGCACTCTTGCAACGAAAGAAGGCAAGGTCTTTTGTCAGCCGCACCTTGGTGCGGTCTGTTACCAGTGGTCTGCTGTTAAAGGATCAGACCAACAGTTGTTGCAGGGGACCTGTTTGTTCCATGCCGTTCTTCTGCAAGGTCAGATCCAGATTGCCGTAGTGTTCAATAGGATTTCCAAATGCGTTCAGCCACGTTGTCCACCAGTTGCCGATAGTGCGATGGCCGTCGTTTCCATAGCTGGGGTACTGCAGGTACCGTCCCGCGATGTTAAGCCGTCCACCGTTTCCGCCGATTACTACGTAAGGCCATTCACTCAGATTGCCGTGGTGTTCATTCCCTGAGTCACTCAGATAGATAATGGAAGTGTTGTCCAGCAGCGTGCCGTCAGCTTCCGGCACTGCTTCCAATTGTGCTGCAAGGTCAGCCAGCAATTCCATGTGGTGCAAGCGGATGATGTCTCGGGCTTGCTCGGGAGATTTACCGTTGCATGTCTCCCTATGACCGATTCCATGCACTGTCTTTTCTGACAGCCCCAATTGGGCGTAGCTGGTGCTGATATTGTCGAGTCTCAGCGTGACGACATTGGTGATGCCGGAGATCAATGCGGCGGCGGTAAGGTCGACATGTGCCTGCTGACGAATGGTGTTCTGCTTTGCAGAAAAACGTTCGCTGTATTCCGGTGCTGAATCACGGATTTGGTCGGACATCGACGCAAGACGTTGTCGGCGAATTTTTAACTCTTCAAATGCATTCAGGTAATGCCCCATCTTCTCACGT
>CAXGRW010000648.1:0-3366 GCA_964012125.1 uncultured Rhodopirellula sp. | reverse complement strand
CCTATCCTCGCAACGACATCGGTGGCATCAATCGCGAGTGAATCATGAAACAGGCAACGAGCCTCCTCGATTCTCCCGTCTCGTAGGCACACAAAGCCCTTGGCTGCAATTGCCAAAGATGAATCGGGTTCAGACGCGAGAGCTGTATCTGAAAAGGCATCCAGGTGCTGCCACCACCCATTCGTGAGTAACACACTTAATTGTTGCTCAGGTAAATTCATGCTTGGATGAAGGGTGCTAACGTTCGAAGTTACTGCCATGAATCTATGTATCTTGGCAGCGGTCTGAATCGTACGCCAAACGTGAACGGTGATTGCGTGCCCTCACGCTGTTCACCGTTGGGAAACTTAAATGTAAGTACCTCTGGAACAGGGGAGGCAGCTCATGTCACGCTCAGCTGTAGACTTGTCTGTCAATATTGTACAGATTGTCACCGAGCGTACAGGAGCTACCGAGCGTAAGAGGATTTCATAGCGCTGGGTTTTCATGTGTGGCACTTTATTGGACTGCAGTTTTATCTTCGTTCGAGTTAGTGAGTCGCGGTTTGCAGTCTGCGGTCTCAGTGGAGACGACGAGTGGGTATGGCGTTTACGGTTGCTTCATAGACAGGGAACAAGGGCAGGATGCGATATTTGGCAGGTTTTTGTGTGAGTGGTATCTGTCTTGTTTGGGGCATCGCGGTGTGGGGCACGGGCGCTGGCTATGGGGGGGCGACTGCCCCTTGCACGCGAGCTCAATGAGTGCATGAAAAAACCTGAAGCCGATGGAACATCGGTTTCAGGTAATTGTGCATCACGCTCGAGGGCAATTCGCCCGCGAGCGGTGTTTGAACTTTCGGCCTTATCTTCGTCTGACTTCGATGACGTACCTCATCAGGTCATTGAATTCTTGGCGACTTTTCAGTTGCTTCACAAGATTCGCAGGCATGAGTGACGTCTTCGAATCCTTAACCTGTTCGATGTCATCCTGCGGGATGACGACGGGTTTTGGGTTAGCCAAGTTCCTGATCACTAGTTCATCATCATCCTCAGATACTCTGATGCCAGTGAAAATCTGCCCATCGACAGTCAAAACACTGACCTGTGCGTACTCTTTCTCGATCAACTCAGCGGGTCGCAGGATCGAATCCACTAGTTGCTCGTTGGTGAGCCGGGTTTTGAGCCGGGCCAACTCAGGGCCAAGTCGGGCAACTCGACCTGGTGGATCGTGGCAAGCGTAACAGGCTGCGGCAGATTCATAGAAAAGTTTCTTTCCACGAAGTGCATTGCCTTGTGCGATTGCCTCAGCAGCAATGTCACTGGTGCTTTGAGCCATCAGTTCCTTCTCAAGCTCATCGTTCGAGAATTCGACTTCCGGTTGCTTGTCAACTTCAGCCATCAATTCGAGTTCTAGCGGATGTTCCTTAGTAAGCTCGGCAGGCGTCCAAACCGTGAATCGTCCTTTGGTCTCGGCGCGGATTCGAGCGACGGACGACGCATCGACCGGCTCTGCTTGGTTACCCCAACTGTTGCGAACAAAAGTCAGCACAGCTGCCAGTTCCTCGTCGTTCAACAATTCGCGGAATGCTGTCATCGGGGGAACACCACGAGCTGGATCGTAGGTCTTTCCGTTGACGCGAATTTTTCCGTGAAGACCGTGCAGGGCGAGCTTGATCAATCGTTCCTTGTTACCGTTTACCCAAGGGCTATTGAGTAAAGATGGATAAACACTGGCGTTACCTTTCCCGTGGGACAGGTGGCAAGTGGAGCAATGGGACTCGCGTTGGTAAACCACCGATCCGAGCTGGTAAGCGTCTTTGTCTTTGCCCTTCAGGTGTTTCGGAGTCTCAAACTTGACGAACTCCAGTTCCGCGGGGGCGGCAAATCCGCTTGCCCCTGACTCAACGTTGTACCACAGGTGTTTCACTGTCTTTGCAGCGTTCGCTGCGTGGGGTACGTGTGAAGCCAAGAGGGTATTGAGCAGGTCCTCATTGATCACACCGTGTTGCTGATGCAACCAAAGTGCTTCCAGCAGGTGGTGGGCTTCAACTTCGTTGTCTGGGTCGAAGTTCTTGCACCATTTCTGTGCTGCTGCAATCACGGCATCAGAATCTCGACCGCTGAGTTCGACGCGTGTTCGATGACGTACGCCGTCGACGGGATGCTTCAAGTTCTCAAGAAGGACTTCAATGGGCTCACCCGCAATTTTTACAGGCTGCTGCAGGGGACGATCCTTGGCCGTCAGGCGAAAAATACGCCCATGCTTGTGGTCGCGATTGGGGTCTCGGATGTTGTGCTGCATGTGGCCAATGATGGCATTGTGCCAGTCGGCGACATACAACGCCCCGTCCTCACCAATGATTGCGTCTGTGGGTCGGAAGTTGCGGTCAGAGCTGTTGAGCAATTCAACGCCGGGTGTTCCCCAGACCTCACCGAGCTTTCGGTTTTTGCTCATGTCGGTGCTTCCACCACCTTTGATTTTGACGTCCACGGCAGCAACGAGTTTGTCGCCATTGAAGAATTCGATCTTTCCGTTGTCGAAGCGGCTTTCGAATCCTTTGCGATTCCAGACTCGAAATTCCGAGACTTCCACAGGTGCGGGGAAATCCCCTTTCATCCATGGATTTTGTTCTTTCCTGGTATGAGCGAAATTCCCCTTATTACCATCGGCGAGCAGCGAGGCTGGGTATTCTCCCTTGTTGTAATCGCTCGACAACGCGAGCTTGGCTGTTTTGGCAATGTTCTTCTTGCCACTCATCACCTCTACCTCAGAAATGTTCATTTCCTGAAGACCATTCACGCTGAGTTTGAAGCCTGTGATTTTAGCTCCTTTGAGTGCTGGGTGGTTGACGGTGATCAGACCACCACCTCTTGTGATGTTGATGTTGCCCGGTTCTTGCACAACTTCCGGTTTCGGCTTGGGAACGTCTTCGCCACGGTCGAGGCTGTATTGCTTGATTCCGAGGAAACCGATCGTGTTGCAAATCAGGAAGTCGTCCTGCAGTTCATCAGGGAAGTGCTGAGACGAAAGAATCTCGTTTGCGGCGACTGGGCGGAATTCTTTTGTGAGCAGCGTGTGCATCTTGAATCCCTTGCCTTCAGGGCGTACCTGATAGGACCGTCCCCCCGTTCCGTCGTTGGCGTAGCAGTAACCCCACTTGTCGAAGCTTGTTCCGTGCGGGTTGGGGCTGTTGCCAGCATGCGGTGTGATGGCGTAGGTGCGTGGATTGAAGCGATACATTCCGGATGAGCCAATGTTCAGGTTTGGTTTCCACGGTGTTTCGTGGTTGTGAACAAGGAAAATCCCGCTTTGCCAGTAGATTCCACCGTCTGGCCCCATGATCAGGTTGTTGGCTGCATGGTGAGTGTCGGCAGTTCCAAGACCCTG
>CAXGRW010000647.1:0-3366 GCA_964012125.1 uncultured Rhodopirellula sp. | reverse complement strand
GGCGAATCATTTTGCAACAGTGCGATGGGTTGATCGAGATGGTTGGCCAGTAAGTCGATACGACCATCCTGATTCCAGTCAAGCGTTGCGAGCGTACGCCCCAGTTTTTTGCCACTCCAATAATCGCCAGCCTTCTCACCGGAGTGCAACAGGAACCCGTCACGACTTCCTTCAAATAGTTGGGGAAGCATCCGGAACGGAATATCATCAACGCGACCGTCATAGACATGGCCATTGAGCACTGCGAGATCCAACCATCCATCGTTGTCAAAGTCAGCTGCCTGCGTCCCAAATCCCAGCACACCAAACGAAGTCTGCCCCAAACCCTTGCGATTCACCTCATCAATAAAAATCCCTTCCGGTGATTGCAGAAACAGATTAACCGGTTCGTTCTCGAAATTCGTTACGTGCAAATCAAGCGTGCCGTTACGGTCAAAGTCCCCAGACGCAATTCCCATACAGGCTTGGCTTTTGCCAGCACGTCCGACACTACAACCCTGCAAATTCCCAGACTCGAACAATCGGAATGAATCAGACTCAGAGCTATCGGCAAGCTGACTTTGCCAGTAGTGATTGAAGTCTCCATCGTTGGAGATAAAAAAGTCATTGCCGTGTTTGTGATCGAAATTCGCCATCACCAATCCAAAACCCAACTTGGCAGTCGGACTTGAATCGGTAAATGCCGTGCTGGGAATCAAGTACCCTTCATCATTAGCCAGCAACACTCGATCCTGACTTTTACGGAACTCCTGTGGCTGACAATCCAGATAGTTATCAGTGCAACGCAAGTCAAAAGCATCGACATCGTCGATGTAATTGATCTCTACCAAATCGGGCAAGTGATCTCCATTCAAGTCGGCCAACCCCAAACTGGATGTCCATTGAAACGGGTTATCCTCGATCAGTTCACTTGCCTCCTTGAACGTGCCATCCCCTTGATTCAAATAAATCACATTGGCACCAATATTGGCAACCAGCAGGTCAGGAAATCCATCCTGATTAAGATCACCGACGCACACACCTTGCCCAAACTTACGATCCCCAGCGAGGGACGAGACAGTCACATCCTGAAATTGCTGATTTGGCAGCAGTCGATACATCTGATTCGCGGTCGCACTATCTGGCACACGGGGGTCTCCGCCTGACTGCACGACGTAGATGTCACAACGTCCATCGAGATCATAATCGAACGCAGCCAGGCCCCCACCGTTAACTTCGTGGATTGCATAGGGGCGCCCATCGAGTGGAAATCCACTGACAAACGTGGTATCGAGTCCGACACCTACAGCGACATCCTTAAATTCAAAATCAGCTCTTTTTTGAAAGTCCGGTTCAACGCGGCGATTTTTTGCCAACGCAGACAATTCGGGTGCGGGCCACTCACCCAACGAGATGCCAAGAATTTTCTCAACCCTTGCTATTTGAATCTGACTGGAACTTGCCCCCTGTTCCCACTGCAAGATAGTCTTCGCACGACGATTCAATTCGGGAACCAACTGCCGAAGTGTGCCATCGCTTCGGGCCGAATGCATCAACCATGCAGCAGCCTCCCACGGACGCACTTGTTCCTGCAACGTCTGTGAAATCCAACGGGCCTGCTCGGCATCAGCATCTTTAGCGATTCGAAAAACCTTATCCAAGTCCGCCAATCGTTTGCCCAACAACAACGCAGTGTCTGATTCTCCGATTCTTGTACTGCATGCAATCATGGATCGCAGCGATTCCCGATCCGTAGGATTACAAACCAAGGCTTGGCAAAATGCTCCGATTGCAAGATGATCCTCGCTGTCACTCGAGAGCAAGGTGCCAACAGCAAACCAGAATTCGTCGTACTGGCGTATGCCATCTGGCAAATCGGCCAACAACACTCTCAGTTCCTCGATCCGATCAAGATCAGCGAGCATTCGCATGCGAAATGCCATCGCGGCAGCAGATTCAGGAAATAAAGTCGTGAGTTCCTTTGCGCGATTCAGCAGCTCCGTTGGCTCGGACTTGGACGTCGAATATTGGTACCGGAGATCACCGAGTCCAAACAACGACAGCGGCGCATCACGGGTATAGACCTCAAATGAGGACAACGGAAACGGACCACGCAAATCAACCAAACTCAAAACTTCCGGATGTTCAACATTCTTCATCCGAATCAGTTGCCGCACATGCCCGCTGCCTTCGATCCGACGACCTTGTGCATTGAAGAACTGCGCCATCACTCGGTGAATCTGCGGACTGTCTGGACTCAAATCTTCCGCCCGCCTCAAATCAGCCTCCGCCAATCCAAATTCCTGCGATCGAAGATGGCACTCAAAAGCAAGCAACAACATTTGTGCAGCGCTGGCCGGATCAGCCTCAGCCACTTGGGTGGCGAGCACTGCTGCCTCCAGCAATTCGCCCTGCTGCTGTTTGATTCCTACCGCGATCCGTAACGCGTCCACGTTGCCAGGGGTCACCAACAACACCTGATTCACTAAATCCCACGCGTCGTCAGCATTGCCCTGCTGCAGAAGATTCTGGGCAGCCATGAGCTGTTGTCGTGCATCTAACTTGGCGACAGCCGGTTGCTGATCTTCGGTTGCGTTCGAACCCTCACCAGAAGCGGGAACCCGCTCTTGCGAGTCACATCCCGACAATTGGATGATCAGACAGCAAACGAGAAGTTTGAAAACAGGACGGGAGTGAACAAAAAACACATCGGTATCCGAGACAGACATTTCGCTAATTTCAATTCGCTATCACCAACACGACGTTGACTGATCGCAACACGTTCACAATATCTCATGGCACGATGCATCACGGAGGAAACAGGTCCGCGTTCAACAAAGACATGACGAGCCGTGCCCCATCTCTATGTTATCGCTACTGGAACCAAACAGGAACGCAAAGTCGAGAGAGTGCGGAAAATGCCTCTTATTCCCCACAATCAGGCGAATTAATCTGTCGTCGCCACAAAACTCAACTCATCACCGTTTCGCAAAGTTGTCTCATCAGGAGACAAGTAACAGGAAAATCCCACGGCGACAGTGACGCAAATTGGGATTACTCAACTGATAACGCCAGCATCCAGCACGCCCTCTGATAGCATGAAACTGCGATAAACTTGGTGCGAGGTCAGGACCTGTTGACAGTCAACAAACTCACTTGCTGTATGTGCTTGATCAATACTGCCGGGTCCAAAAATCAGACTTGGAATCCCCAACGCTCCGAACTTACTTGCATCGCTGCCGAACGGCATTCCCGCCGGTTCTCGACGGCAACCGAGATCACTCAGCACTTGCAACATTGCCTGAACAGGCGGGCACTCAACACATGTTTCCAAAGGCAAGTCTGTCAGCATTGGCGGGTGCATGATGGCTTGAACCTGCGGGTGCT
>CAXGRW010000646.1:0-3383 GCA_964012125.1 uncultured Rhodopirellula sp. | reverse complement strand
GAAACTGATGAGTTCGGTCATCATGCAGTGCAAGACAAGATTCATATGCACGATTGGCATGCTACCTTGCTTCATCTGTTAGGACTCGATCATGAGAAACTGACATTCAGATACAGCGGGCGTGAGTTTCGACTCACTGATGTGCATGGCGAAGTCATCACGGATATTTTCGCGTGAGCAAGGTGTCGACGGGGGCAACGAGATCAGGTCGCGGCGGGATGGAAGCCATCACGCTTGACTGCGGGGAACGGTTTGCTCGTTCGTGTCTGTTGCGAACACTTTGGGAAACATTGATGAGAGCAAGACTACTGTCTGTTGGTGCTGCTTTGTTGTTCGCTTGGTCCACCATTGGTGCTGGCATTCGTTGCCTCGCTGAGGCTCAGGAATCGGGAAGTCCGCCGGTGCTGCTGCAGATGATTCGTGATGATGCTGTGCATGAAGAGTTGAAGCTCAGCGAGCAGCAGAAAAGCAGGATTCTGTCTGCTCTACGAGGCGTCGATGGCCCTTGGTTTCGTAGTCGTAATTTGGAGTTGCGAACGCGGGAAGCTGAGATCAGGAAGCTCCGTGGGCAGTTAGATGCGAAATTGCAGGCCATTCTAAATGTTTCCCAGCAAAAACGGTTGCTTCAGTTGCAGTACCAAGCTTTAGGGACTCGCATGCTGTTGCGCGAAGATGTTGCGACAAGTCTCGAGCTCTCGAAGCAACAGCGTGAGACACTGGCTGCAGCTTTTCAAGCAACTGACAATGTGAGCAGTCAATCGTCCGAAGAAGATGGTGGTGCTAAGCAACGCAAGCAGTTGAAACAGCAGGAACTTGCCGCAGTAGAGGACGAGCTGACAGATACTCAAGAACGTCGGTTAGGTGTGTTGACCGGAGCACCGTTTGATTTTTCTGTGGTACGGCGCACTTACCCACTGGCGCCGGAATTATCACTCGATGGTGCCCGCTGGATTCAGGGTGAATCGATGGAGTTGGCTGACTTGCAGGGAAAGGTGGTTGCAATCCACTTTTACGCGTTCCAGTGCATCAATTGCCAACGAAACCTTCCGATTTACACGGCTTGGAGCAAGGACTACGAGGATCGAGGGTTGGTCGTCATTGGAATTCAAACTCCGGAGACAGTAGCGGAACGCGACGCCGAGAAGGTGGCAACTGCCGCCAATCGCGAAGGAATCGAGTATCCATTGTTGTTGGATCTCAAGTCATCCAATTGGAAGAACTGGAGCAATACCATGTGGCCAACCATCTATCTGGTTGACCGGAAAGGTTTTCTTCGACGCTGGTGGCAGGGCGAACTGAATTGGAAAGGTGGCAATGGAGAACAGCAAATGCGTGCAACGATTGAGCAATTGTTGGCAGAGCAGGATTGATATCCACCGGGTATTGTCTGTGACCAATGTTGGTTGGCTAGCAGTTGCACTAGGTCCGAAGCAGCGTCAGTGCTCCGCGTTCCTGGGTGAGGGGGAGATCGATCAGCTTTCGCCGAAGCATCGCCAGCGGGCTGCGATCTTCAAGTTGCATTGCTGTGCGTATGTGCCCACCGAGTGTCATTTGGTCTGCTCCCGCAGTGGCAAAACCTTTGGAATAAGCCAGCAGGGTTTCTCCCTCTAGCATGTGGAATTCATGATTTGCCGCATTGCTGTCCATGCTGGTGTTGAGCGGGGCACTGAGACTGCTAATCAGTGGTCGGTATCCATAGCGACTGCTGATCAAAGCGCTGATCGATCCAGCAGACGAGACGATGCCATCACCAGTTTCAGGATCGAGGTGGGCGTAGGTCATCGAGACGAGTTGCTCGCCAGTGTTGGTTTGCCAAAGAGTGTCACTGACTCGTTGAATCAGTTGAGCCGGGGTGTGACGGTATCCGGAGTGGGCAGCGAGAGCAGCGCGGGCGACCGCGGCGTGCATCGCCCCTGTCGCAGTCGGGTCGGTTGCTTCGGCGATGGCGAGCATCAGTGTCCCATCGGGAAGCACATCCCAGTGATGCCAGCCTGTCGCCCATGATTCAGATGATTCAATCATCCCATCAACTCGCCAACCTTCAGCGAGTGCTGAACCGACGGGCAAGGATTCGTATTGCCATTGTGCGATTTCCTGAATCGCCTGGTGCGGTTGGGGGTTATCAAAAATTTCTGCCTGCGGAGCCTGTCTGAGTAGGAGTGACAGATTTGTAGCCACAAGACGCGCGATTGCTGCTTCTGTACTGCCAAATTCAGTTGTGGTTTCGCGGAATAGCCAAAGCGTACCAATGGGAATGTCATCCACCTTGATCGCGACACATATTCCTGCCGCAAACGGTTCGGGGCTGTTCCACGTATCAATCGATCCTGCTGTCATGTTATCTATGGTGACGACATCCTGAACCATCGCTTCCAAGTCACCGCGACTGCCACGAAGTTCTCGTGGGGGATTTTCTAATCGCTCAATTGGCAGTCCAACGACTGACCTTGCTTTGAGGTAACGCGTGTCTTCGTCCAGCATGTACAACGCCGCAGCATCGCATTTGCAAGCTTCCATGGCATCTGCGAGTGATTGCTCAATCTGGTCAGCTGAAACCTTGCCATCATGTTCAACGCCAATCATTGCCGCAGATGAAGCCAGTTCCGCTTCGCGTTGGCGGAGGCATTCCCGCGTCCGTAACACTTGCTCGGTCAAGTTGGATGCTGCTGTGGCGAGCCGTGTTGCTGCGATGCGTCCCACGACCGGTGTGAATTCGTCACTATGATCCTGAGACGCTTCGCTTGTCACAGCAGGTAGCAGTTCAAGCACATTGTTTTTACGAGATGCTCGGGAGTCAATTCTCCAGCCAGTGGCGTCTGAATAGGAGTTCCAGAAACTGGTGATCAGGTTTTGCGATTGCTCACGGTTGGTCGAGTCTTGGCGATCGATGCCACGGTGGATGCGCAGATAGTTGGGGATAGTCTTCGTCACGTATTCGCCTAATGCGGATGTCAGCTTTCAGTTAGCGGCAACCTTGCCATTAGCGATTCGAGCGTACAGTGAACGCTCTTGCTTCCCTTGTGCATGATGGACATCGACTGACATTAACGTTTGTCTGAAGCGATTGACCGTTAAAGTCAATGATGCTTGCCAACTCGATTGAATGATCGATACAACCGGATGATCGGGATAATTGGAGTATCTGGGTTTTAGCGATACGAGTCAGTATCGAGGCAGCATTGAATGCCGAGCCCAATCACTGGCGTGGTGTGTTTTGTTCGCGACCAGGAGGATCAGATAAGTGCAGCAGGCAATTGGGGTTTGACGCCAACCTGAGAAATCACCAACGCCTGCAGATTCTGCAATATGAGACTGCCGGAATGAAGAAGATGATGAGCTTGGGGGCCGTGCATCATTCACGGAATTGGGCAGGTAAAACATAT
>CAXGRW010000645.1:0-3389 GCA_964012125.1 uncultured Rhodopirellula sp. | reverse complement strand
AGAGCGGGGGGAGTTTTAAAGAAACACTTGTCGCTCTGTTAACTTCGGATTCGTTTTTGTATCGAAAGTGATGTCACTAATAATTGGCTACGACCGTTTACTGTTGACACCTCTGGCACTGTTGTTGGTGGCGAGTGCTGTGTGTGTGTCGGGTTCTGCTCGTGCCGAAGATTTAACGTTGGGCACCGTGCAGTCGTGGTTGCAGGAAAATAGGGCAAAACTTCGCGATGATGATTTGAAGCAAGTCGCTTCTGTCAGTGAGTTGACGGACTTGGATCTGAGTGGCTGCGGAAATCTTACTGATAGTGGAATTGCGCATCTTTTGACGCTCTCGAAGTTGAAATCTTTGGACCTGTCTTCCTGTCGCCGTTTGACTCCCAAAGTGTTCGAGACAATACGCCAGATGAAAACACTTGAGCAGTTTTCTGCTGAACAAGTAGGGTGGGCCAATGATGTGGCACCACTTGCAGAGCTTCCCCTGCTCACGTCCTTGAGTCTTGCACGGAACACTTCGTTTCGCGGTAAAGGTTTAAGCGAATTGCGTGGCCTGATCCATTTAGATCTGTCCTGTGGTCGTGGTCAATTCGGAGACGAAGGCATGGAGCAACTCAAGGACTTGCTTGCCTTGCAATCGCTTGATCTGGATGGGCAGGATACGATCACCGACCAAGGTGTCAGGCATCTTGGCCGGCTCACTGATTTGCGAACGCTTGAAATGTATGGTCTTCACCGGATCACGGATGATGGTTTCAATCCGGTTTTTAGCAAACTGAAAAAGTTGCGAACGCTGAGTCTCGCATTTTGTTGGTGGCATGAGGGCAAGGCATTGCAGTTGCCCGGCGGCATCCGTGACCTCGATTTGCATGAATCTAAGCGTTTGGTAGATGAGACCTTGGTGCGTTTGCCAGAAAAGCAGTCGTTGAGGTCGTTGAACTTGTTTCAGTGCCTTGTTCTGACCGATGTGGGAATCGAATCTTTACAGGATCTTCCAGCCCTCGAATCTTTGAATCTCGGTTCCATACGTGCCCTGTCGGACAAGAGCCTGAAGGCTCTCGCGGGAAACGTCGGAATCGTAAAGTTGAATGTGTCTGATAACGACAACTTCTCTGATCATGGTTTGAGCTATCTGTCTGAATTGAAAGCTCTCAGTGACATCGATCTTTGGCACTGTTCACAGATCACTGGACCGGGGCTTCGAGCTTTCGAGAAAGTAGTTGCATTGGCGCGGCTCAATCTGGCTGACTGTCCTGAGGTCGATGATGCGGGATTAGAGCATTTGCGAAATCACGTCCAGATGCGTTATTTGTATCTCGATAACTGTAGTAAACTCACAGACAGTGGTGTGCAATCACTAATGGGGATGCAGCGACTCGAAGAGCTCACCTTGTCGGGTTGCGTGAAAATTACGGATGATGGAATTCAGTGCTTGGAAGCACTTCAGTCACTTAAGTATGTGGGACTCGAGAATTGTCCACATTTGACTTCTGCTGGAATTGAACAGTTGCAGCGAAAATTGCCCGATTGCACCATCTACAAGTAGTCATAACACGAGAACCCAATGTTGGTCCGAAGCATGAAATCCCGCCGATCCATCCTGCAAAGTGTGTCACTCGGGGCGAGTGGTCTGGCTCTTGCCCCGTTTTTGAATCGCTATGCATGTAGCGAGGAAGTGGTTGCCCAAGCACGAACGCCCAAGCGATTTATGTTTGTTGTTAAGTCGAGCGGCTTGCAGGCAGATTTTATTAATCCAGAAGGGCTTCGGCACGGTGGTGAAAGCATCGTGGATCAACCGTTGGGTGATTGCAAGTTGGCCGAGGGAATGGAGTCTTTGGAGCCGTTTCGAAATCGGTTGACCATCTTGCAGGGGCTGAGTGGGCGGATGTGTAATCCGGGGCACTCGTCGCACTACGGTGCTTTGGGAGCGTACAAGGCTGGTGCACATAGTCAACCCGCTGACGCAACAATCGATGGTTATCTGGCACAGAAACTGCCTTCGGTTTTCAATCATGTCGGATTGAAAATGGGCGATGGAAGTCAGGGTACCGCCTACCCATCGATCAGCGCTCAGGGGAAAAATCGACAATTGCCTTTTCAATGCAATCCAGAATTGGCATTCCAGAATCTGTTTGGCAGCATCGCGGCAGGAGGTGACATCAAACGCAACTATTTGCGAACTGGTAACGTGCTGGACACGATGTCAGAGGATATTCGCAAACTGCAGAAGCAATTGCCGCAGCAGGGACGTGAAAAGCTGGATCACTATCTAGGTGGTTTTGAAGCATTGCGTGATCGAAGGCTTAAGTTGGTCGGGATGCAAGACGTCCTGAAGCGACATGCTCCCGAGGTCAGTGACAAGTACACGTCGAAATTCAGCACAGATCACTTAGAAGCTCATTTTGACATGGCCACCTCGGCGCTGATCACAGGGATCACCAACGTGGTCACGATCCATACGTGTGATCTCAATTCTTCGTACCAAGGACTGGGCATCACACCCAAAGTACATTCTGTAGGACACGGCGCCAGTAGCGGAAGTATGTCATCTCAGGAATGTCGCAATCTGATTCGTAAGTTTCACTTCAATCTGATTTCTGAAGTCGCACGCAAGCTCGAGGCTATTCCAGAGGATGATGGCACGATGCTCGACAACACTGTGGTTGTTTACGTGAGCGATAATTCAGATAAACACCATTCCACCGCGACCGAATGGCCGATGGTGGTGCTCGGAAACATCGGGGGGCGGCTCAAATCAAATGGACGCTATCTGGCTTATCCCGGATACGGAAAATCGGGTCACCATCACACGATTGGCAACTGGTTAACCACGCTATGTCACGTTGCCGGCGCGCCAGTGGATCATTTTGGACAACCTGATTTCGCGATCGGAAAAGAGAAGGACCAATTGGGGCCATTGCCCGAGTTGTTGACCTGATTTTAAACGCCGTGGCTTGTGACGAATCCAGGAATTTCTTTTCTTTGTGAATCGAGTTACGCCGGATGCGGACGCTTGATTTATAGAATCAGATTCATCCATAGCCGTCATTTTTCGGAGAGCTGGATGTTTGAAGCCCATGAGCTTGCAACGCAGGGTAGCAAGCACCGGCACGCCGAGATGCTTGCTGTTGATTGCCGGGCATTCAGTTGAAAGGGAAGCGGCAAGCTTGCTGTCACGCCAGTCCTCGGCGATCGCCTCGGATGTCTGCAGGAATGATTCAAGATGTAGGTGGGAGCTCTCTTGAACGGTTTTTGCCAAATTGAACCGTTTTTGCCAACGAATGGGCGGTTCCGGCAGACTGGACGCACAGACACATTTTTAGGCCGAGAGAATGTTGGACGCTGCTGCTTGGAATCCAATCTTGCTTTGTGGCAGGCATCGTTCTATCGGCTAA
>CAXGRW010000644.1:0-3389 GCA_964012125.1 uncultured Rhodopirellula sp. | reverse complement strand
CAGGACCTGCGATTACTTTGCGATTGCAGGCGTCAGCCGTCATTTGGCAAAGCAGCTGGTTCTGTGATCCACCACCCACGATGTGGATGGTCTCGATATGGTTCTCAACGAGGGATTCGAGCATCTCCAGACAGGCTCGGTATCGCAGGGCAAGCCCTTCCAAAGCCGCGCGAAATAGTACGGCATGATCCGTTGGAGGCGGCTGACCTGTCCGATCTGCGAGCTGCTCGATTGCCGTGACCATGTCTTCCGGTGCTACCAGTGACGGATCGTCCGGGTTGACCAACAACGCGAACGGCTCCGCAGACTCAGCCGCTGTGACCATGTCGTCCCAAGAAGGTGGGTTGCCCCGTCGTTCAAGTGATTTGCGAATCTGTTGAAATACCCACAGTCCACCAATGTTTTTCAGCAGGCGAGTGCTGCCACCGACCCCGCCCTCGTTGGTGAAATTCAATTCAGAACAAAGCGGATTGGCTCGTGGTTCGGAAAGTTCGCATCCCATCAGTGACCAAGTACCGCTGCTGATGTAACACCATGTTGGTTTTTCAGGAGCAAAGTCATCCACAGGTACTGAAAGCACTGCGGAAGCCGTGTCGTGCGTGGCTGGTACAACGACCGGCACATCTTCCAGTCCCGTGACAGATGCAACGGATGGTTGCACGGGGCCGAGTGTGGTCCCCGGTTCAATGAGATCACTGAACATGTCACGGGGTAAACCAAATCGCGTGATCAACTCGTCGCTCCATGTTTTAGTCCTGGCATCGATGAGTTGCGAAGTAGAGGCGTTGGTCGCTTCAATGCTGCGTTTACCAGTCAGCAACCAGTGAAAACAATCACCAATCATCAGGTATCCGTCAGCAATCTTGAGCGACGTCTCATCGGCAAGGCGAGCTGCCAGCAGTTGATAGAGCGAGTTGATGACCATGAATTGAATGCCCGTCGCTGCAAAAATATCTTCACGGGGCACGATTTCGAATGCCTTCTCCAGAATTCCGACAGTGCGTGGGTCGCGGTAGGTTCGGGCAGGTCCAGCGAAGAGGTCTTGTTCATCCAGCAGGACGTAATCGACTCCCCACGAGTCGACACCAACCGACGCGATGTTGGGATAGCGATCGGATGCCGCTCGCAGTCCTGTCAAAATTTCCTGCCATAAACTTGGCAGGTCCCATTGCAGTGAATTCTGAATCCAGACAGCCTCATTGGCGAACCGATGAACTTGCTCAAGCTGCAGCTGGCCAGCGTCAACAAATCCCGCGATCACGCGGCCACTAGAACCGCCCAGATCAATCGCTAAGTGTACATTTGTATCGTTCATCAGCAGTTCGAGCCCTTCTTTCTTTGCCAGATCAATAAGGCTTTAAGCGTACCGACTGGCAACATGGCGAGAAACCGGCCGGAAAATGGGCAAAATAGGGCGTTTGGTTGTTGGGGCATTTGGACGGGTTTGACGCCTTTTGGGCGGCTCAGATAATCCAGATACCCCCTTCCAGGATGGTTCCCCTACCTACGGCGCGGCCAGCCGGGCTGTGCGGCCATCCTCGCTACGAAAAGTGTCAGATTTTTTAAACTGCGTTTATCAAACGCTTTACCGCTCAAGGTCGTTTCTCGGGTCAGTGAAATCGAAAATCTGCAGTTGACCGAACGCGGCAAGCGCGTACCCTAGCAATGCTGATGGAACGGGCACGGTCTTCGAGATCGTGCCCTTTTTTGACGACCTACAGAAACAAGTATTTGATTGCAAGTCTTTGACAGCAATCGGTTTAGGTGCTTTGCTCCGAGTTGGGCGAGTTCCCCTAGGTCCTCTCAATTGTTCCGCGAGTTCGCCTCGCGTGGGGTTTGCGCAGTCAGCTTGCGGCCACGGGCTGAAATCGTTCAGCGGTCGTGACTTCTTGTCAACGAACGTTGTCGAAACCCCACGGACCGGGCACATGAAGTGCCCGGTCGCGAACGCTCGCGAGACTCTATTTTTGTCGTCTGATTTCGCCTGCTGAGAACGTTCGATTATCGCTTTGGCTGTCGCAATCCAGTGTCACACATCAGTGACCAAATCGATGTCGCCGCGTTCCCAAGCGTCGAGGAACTTTGGCAAACTGGGAAGCATGTCATCTGCATCACGAATCTCTTCACGACGGAGCCAATGGACTTCCGCGACTTCATCTGGATTTGCAATGGGTGTGATCGCTGGGTCGAGGTGGGCGATCCACCACGCAAGCTCGGTGTCCCAGCTTGTGGTGCTTCGCCAACACAAGCGTTTGGGCGTGACGTCGATTGCAAGCTCTTCTTGCATCTCGCGAACCAAAGCTTCGGATTCTGTCTCTCCTTCTTCGATTCCTCCACCGGGCAGGCAAAGTAGCCCCGGAGCCACGACGGTGAGCGATCGACGAATGACTAACAGGCGGTCTTCACGAAAAATCACGCCGACGACGCCCCGTCTCCGCGACGGATCTTGCTGAGCTGTATTCATGTCACAGCTTTTAACATGCATCATGTGGCAAGACAATCGAGTGTGGAATCCGGTAGTCTGTGTAACGTCAAGCCTGTCCAAATCTTTCCTTGTTTCATGTCCTTGCCGGTGATCTGTTATCGAAGCTGCATTGCAAAAATACCTTCACGGTTCTGATGCCGGCGAAGCATTGAGAATTATCCAGCAGCTCCGCGACGCGGGGTTTGTTGCCTATTTTGCTGGCGGTTGCGTTCGAGACGCATTGTTGGAACGTCATCCTAAGGATTACGACGTAGCCACGGATGCCACGCCAGATGCGGTGCGTGCTGTCTTCGGCAAGCGGCGAACGATTGCTTTTGGCGCTTCATTCGGTGTGATAGGAGTTCTGCCCCCCGTAAGTGGGAAGGGGCAACGCACGGATGATTCGGTCTCGAGCGAAACTAATGCCGATGCTTCTAATGCCGATGCGGACACCGGCGGGCAGCACGGCCATTCCGAGGTGGAAAGCGTCAGAGGTGCTGTCCGGGGGACGGTTGAGCCAACCGAGGTGGCAACCTTTCGCAGTGATGGTGAGTACAGCGATGGTCGCAGGCCAGATTCAGTTCATTATGGCGACGCGCGCAATGATGCGTTGCGGCGGGATTTCACCATCAACGGTCTATTCTACGATCCGCACCGGCGTGAGATCATTGACTATGTAGGAGGCCAAGCTGACTTGGCTGTCGGAGTTCTGCAGACCATTGGCGATCCTGTGCAACGTTTTGGTGAAGATCACTTACGGATGCTGCGGGCAATTCGATTTTCAACCACGCTGCAGTTTCGAATGCATGCCGGAACTTTGGCTGCGATTCAGCAGCATGCCGATGACATGTCTGGTGTAAGTGGAGAACGAATTGGTGCAGAAATGCGGCGTGTTTTGGTTTCTCCACACGCCTGCGAGGGTTTG
>CAXGRW010000643.1:0-3391 GCA_964012125.1 uncultured Rhodopirellula sp. | reverse complement strand
CACTCGTTTGGTCTGCTCGGGCGTGGGTGTGTCATCGGGTCGATAGACCGATTCATAAGCGGCCCAATCTTCGCCACGGTAATCCATGGACAAGACACCCTCCGGTTTCATCAACAGCCCTTTGCTACTGCCAAATCGACTTTTAAGAAAGGACTTGTTCACCTGCTCGACCAGAGTGAACAGTCCGAGCTGCACTTTTTCATACAGCCCCGGGACCGTGAGTGCCACTTCTGCATAAGTGGTGCGCGAGGCAGGAAGCCCAGCTTTGCGGAATATTGAATAACCAAGGGCGTCGCGCAGCTTGGAAGGATCCAGACCTCCGGCGTTGAAGTTGATTGTCTCGATACCCGAAACATCCTGTTTCTTGTCTGTCCAATCCAGTTTGACCTTCAGGTTTCGTTTCAAGCTGCCTCTCATGAGATTGAAACTGGCGTTGCCTTTGTATCGCACGCCCGCGCCATTCAATGTCTGACCATCAATGGAGATCGTTCCCACTGACCACGGAAATCGGTTGCGGTGCACTGGGCGGGGAACGGTGGTTGTCGATGAGGAATCGCCGGACGGTTGGCTGTTCTTGCCGTCAACTGGTGCCATTGCGTTCCATTCTTCTTGGCTCAGATCAAAATGGATCTGGTGTACCCGCGTTGAAGTGTAGAACTGCGATTTCTTGTCAGCCGTAGGATTTGCGGGGCGTTGGGCAGGGGATGCTGCCTTGTCCTGAGCGTGAGTCATCGTCTGTGACAACACGGTCACAAAGCAGAAGAGTCCGACTGTCTGAAATCGTGCTCGAGGGGTCATTGACATCTGTGTATGGAGCCTATTTGTAGCGAGTTTGTTCGAATGCTCGAAACTGGCGCTGGCCTTTGGAAACAGCCTGATTGCGATTGTTCAAGAGCGACAGGCGCGACCAGCATAGCGTGTAAACACAATCTTGTTCAAACCCCTGCCGCGATTGCCCCTCGTTCTGTTGCTCCGTCGCCAGCCTGGCCACTGATTAACAAGACAGCTGAGTTCATAACCGGCCTTTCCAGTTAAATCGGTTCATGTAACGTTTCAGGTAACCGATCTGTTCTTGCCTCGCGTGAAACCACGTCGATCGGAATGTTGATGTTGATGTTGATGTTGATGTTGATGTTGAAGCTTGTGGTTGCTCTTCGTGGACGTTAGCCTAGGGACAAAGACAAGTGCATTTTGTCTTCAACACACGCGCGAGGATGACTTCGATGGGTTTAGTGCCAGCGTTTGGAATGCCCGGCATTCTTGAACTTGGGATAATCGCGGTGATTGTCTTGCCGGTCATTGTTGCACTTGTCTTTTCGTTGAATCAGAAACAAAAAATGAGCGCAGAAGTTGTATCAGTGCCGGATGAGAAGCACTCGTGGCCTGCGAGCCGGTGGTTGATTAAAGTGCTAAAACTTTCAGGCGTTATTGGCGTGTGTTATCTGGCATGGTTGCTTTTTACCTAAAGCTACTCGCTGATAGCTTGATTCAAGGAGTCTCTCATAAATGAGTTTTGGACGCAGTCATTTTGGTACACTCGTCATCTAGCCGATGAGCCCTTGGGAATCGGTGTAGTGAGGCACTGTGCCGCCAAGCGTGGCTGCAACTGAAGTTTTAGTCGAAAGCGGTGGATGCGAAGCATTGTGTCAGTCCGACCCGATTTTCATAAGCCAGACCCAGTTTTGATGCGTGGAGCGATGGTAACAACATGTCTAATACCTTTTGTCGTTTGCTTTTGAGCTTCTTCTGTTTGACCTGTCTGCTTGCATTTTGTGCAAGTACTGTTGCTCAGGAAACGGAAGGCTCTGAAAGAAGTTTTTCCATCGTGCTGCTTCCAGACACACAGAACTACTCGGAAAAATATCCAGACACCTACATCGCTCAAGCACTCTGGATTCGGAAACAGGCGAAGCAGGACAACATCAAGTTTGCGATCCATCTTGGCGACATCGTGCAAACGTCCACCAAACAGCCCGAATGGGAAAACGCCGATCGAGCGATGCGATTGCTCGACGGTGTCGTTCCTTACAGCGTGGCACCAGGCAATCATGACATGGTTGTCAAAACCCGCGACTCTTCGCTTTACAACAAGTACTATTCGCCCGAGCGTTTCGCGGGTCGTAAATGGTACGGTGGACATATGGGTGACAATAACGACAACAACTACTGCTTTTTTGAAGCGTGTGGCATGAAGTTCATGATCCTGAATCTTGAGTTCGCGCCTCGTGATGAAACTCTGGAATGGGCGGCCAGCATCACCGAGCGTTACCCTGATCATCGTGTGATTGTTGCCACTCACTGCTACATGCGTCCCAAGGCTCGAGACACAGGTTGCGCCACTTCCTACAACATCGCTGGAAACAGCGGCGAACAAATGTGGCAGAAGTTGATTCGCAAGCAGCCGAACATCTTTTTGGTGGTGAGCGGCCACGTGTTGGGCGTTGGGCTGCAGACAAGTATCAACGACGCTGGTGGCAAGGTGCTTGAAATGCTGACCGACTATCAAGGACTGCCCAACGGGGGCGATGGATGGCTGCGTTCATTGACCTTTGTACCCAGTGAGAACAAAATCCACGTCAGGACCTACTCGCCGTTGTTGGACAAGGAAAACAAGGCTGAGAAAGAGACGTTCTCCTTGGATTACCAAATGACCAGCGCCGAGCAGAAAGGTGAATGAGCTGTCAGCGTCGTGACCCCACACGAGTCATGCATGGCATCTTATGCATGCTGAAGCGGCCTACGATGCGCGTGATCATTGAGAAGTGGAACGTTTTGCTGGATGCGGGACGCGGGAACGCTTTGCTGGCGGCTGGAAGGCGGGATGGAGAGTTCCGCTAGCTGCTGGGTAACCTGCAGACGGGACCCGGAGCCGAATCAGAAACGTATTTCGAGACTGTTCTGAGCACACCGTCTGTCCAGCTTGGATGGCGATATGGCGAAGGCGATGCCATGCCGGAGTGGAGTCCGAATACGACGCTGGAGCGGAGTGGGCTCTCGATCTGATGTACAGTCGTGTATCTGTCGTTTTTTTGCTGTTGCCCTTGTTTGCACAACGTTTGACGGACGTGAGGCAGTGTGTCAGTGACTGTGTTAAGATATTAGCAGTGCGAACCGCGTCGTTGGCGTCGCATTCCCACCGGTTCTGTCCCGCCGATATTGGTACTTCAGTGACTCACCTGAAAGTCCTAATGTGCTTCGCCATCGTCATTATCAGTATGACGATTCGTTCACGCACGCTTGACGCAACTGAACCTCTGCACAAGCGGATCGATTCTCTGGTAGTGGCTTATCAGGGTTTCCGCAGTGCTGCCGCCCCAGCGACTGACGATGCCTCGTTTTTGCGTCGCATTCATTTGGATTTGACCGGGTCGATTCCCACTGCGGATCAGAC
>CAXGRW010000642.1:0-3402 GCA_964012125.1 uncultured Rhodopirellula sp. | reverse complement strand
GCACGTGAGGCTGCTCGTCGCATGAGTTGCAGCAATAACTTCAAGCAGCTTGGCTTGGCAATCCACAATTATCACAGTGCCTTTAAGCAACTTCCCACTCACGGGGCAGGAACTGACACGCTGGGCGGTCCAGCACCAAATGGTTCCACGGGAGCAACCACAAATTGGTGGTCTAATTATGGTGCTGCCAATGCTTGGCGGCTGAGTGCGTTGGTAGGCCTGACTCCTTTCTACGAACAACAAGCTCTTTGGGAACAAATCAGCAATCCCAGTACAGTTAACGCCCTCGATCCCAACACGCCTTACACTATTCCGTGGCCAGCGATGGGGCCTGTACCCCAGAATTTGCGTTACGCTCCTTGGGTAACGGAAATTCCAACTCTGCGTTGTCCCAGTGATCCGGGTGTGGGCTTGCCGGCGTTGGGGCGCACGAACTATGCAGCCTGTCTCGGTGACTCAATGTGGTGGTCGGTTCGTGGACCGGGTCATTTGAGGTATAGAACTCCTGGAATAATGAACTTCACTAACAACGGGTGGAATCGACAATCACGGGCAGCTGATAGGGGTGTCTTTGTGCCTCACAAAGAAGCCAAACTGCGTGATATTCTCGATGGTTTATCCAATACCGTAGCGATGGGGGAGATAGCCACCGACTTGGGTGACCGTGATAATCGAACCAGTTCGACGCGTAATGGCAGCCAAAATCCACCTCGAGACGTCCGAGACAATCCAAAGTGGTGTGCCGACCAAGGGCAGATTGACCCCGAACGCCCTCAATTCTGGCTGCCATCTGTTCCGATCGATGGAAGCACGAATCGACGCGGTTATCGCTGGGCTGATTTCCGTCCTTGCTTTTCAGGGATGCACACCATCCTTCCGCCCAACAGTGAGATTTGCAGCGGAAACAACGCTGGTCAGACAGGCGTGTGGAGCAGCTCGAGTCGACACCAAGGAGGAGCCCACATTCTGATGGCTGACGGTGCCGTTGTGTTCATGACCGACTCGGTCGAAGCCGGTGATAAGCGGGCGCCGATGGTATGGCTCAATGGCACAGGCGGAGCCACACCAGGCTCGCAAAGTCCGTATGGCCTTTGGGGGGCACTCGGTTCGCGTGGTGCCAGCGAAACAATTGAGGAACAGTTGAACCAGTAAGCTAGCTGTTCGAGATCGACACAAAAAAACCTCAGCTTCATCAGGAGCTGAGGTTTTTCTTTTGTACTGAGAGGTCGAGCGATTCCACTGCATGAACCAGCGAACCGGAAGCTTTACTCCTCGATTGGTGGTGCATCGTTCATCAGTTTCTCTTCTTCAGCGATAGCTGCGTCATAGGCTTCAATTGCCGACTGATCTGCATCCTCAATCATGTTTGATGTTTCGCTGGAGGCGTTGCACCCGATCATGCTCGCCGCCAACATGGTTACAACGACCGATAGGCTAAATACTCGATTCATCTTTGGTGTCCTTTGGAGATTTGTGCAACAAAGACGTTGCAATGATTTACCAGCCCCACGGATGGTAAACTGCCTCAAGATTCTAATTGTTTCGGATGTGTGCCATTTCCACAAGTCCGCTGATGAATAGCGTAATCAGTGTCGCGGCAATTCAATGCATTGTGTGAGTGCAGTAACATTCGACTTCTATCCGAGGTGGGAGGCATTGTCGGCGCACTGGTAAAAATCTGCTCAAACTTAATCAGGTCAGTACAGATCGTTGCTCGAACCAAAATACCCCGATTTGGATCTTTGAGATTCTGTTCACTTCAGAGCGCGCGTAAAATGGTCGCTCAAAAAAATGATGTGATCAGGGACATTTGTGCTTAAGGGGGCGTGGTCTGCTTGCGTCCACTCGCGCGTGCTCGCTCAGATTTGGCTTTGAATTCTGGTACTGACTCTTGAGGTAGCCAGCGAGCAAGTTCATCGCGAATCACTTTGTATTTTGACTGACCCGCCAGATTGTGGAACTCGTCCGGATCGTTTCGGTGGTCATAAAGTTCCTCAGCTCCATCGTCGTAAACAATCAAACGCCAGTCACGATTTCGGATCGAGTGGTTCCCTGCGTACGAAGAGGTGATCGCAGGATGATCCCTCGGCTTACTCGAGTCTCGAAGTTGGGGGACGAGAGAAACACCATCAAGGTGCGAGTTCTTTGGTAGCTTGCACAGTTCGACCAGGGTGGGGTAAATATCGATCAAACTGGCGGGTTCATTGCATGAAGTTCCCGCGTCGATACCCGGGCCGGCAAACAGCAGTGGCACTTGGGTCGATTCTTCCCACAACGTGCGTTTGGCCCAATGCTGTTTCTCACCGAGATGAAAACCGTGATCGCTCCACAAAACGATCAGTGTATTGTTGGCGTGAGGACTCGACTTCAGTGCCTCGGTGACGATGCCGACACAATGGTCGACAAAACTGACTGAGGCTAGATACGCGTGGGTCAAGCTACGCAGCTTTTTGTGCTTGACGACTTCAGCATGTGTGGGAGCCGCGGCATAGTGGTTGATTCCCAGAAAGTTTTCAGGCAAGTCATCAAGGTCTGACTTGGGATTTTTTGGCAGCATGAACGCGTTCGCATCGTAGAGGTCAAACCACTTGGGCGGCACGAACAGTGGAACGTGAGGACGGAAGAAACCAACTGACATGAAGAACGGTTTTTCGTAATCTTCATGAAGTGCTTTGGCTGCATTCTTGGCAAGCTGATGGTCTGCCATCTCGGTATCGTTTTCGGGGTACTTACCCCAGTCCCACGCTCGACTCCAGTTCGCAGGACGATTCAGAGGTTGCGAGGGTTTGGGACTTCTGTTTCGACCCAGTGAACGATCAATGTCACCTGCCAATCGGCCACTAAAACCGTGGTGCAATATTTTTCCACCAGCCAACGTGTAGTAACCATTATCTTTGAAGTATCGTTGCATGGTGGGAACGTTGTTCAAAGCTGGCAACTGCTCATACTTAGGCCCTAATTCATAGCTGCCGTGCTTCGTTGCTGTGACTCCTGACATCACGCTGACTCGTGAAGGTGAGCAGACGGGTACATCGCAGTGAGCATTGGTGAACTTGCAGCCTTGCTTAGCCAACGCATCCATGTGTGGCGTGACTGCTTCAAGATGGCCATCAAGAAAGCCAACCCAATCATTGAGGTCATCGATGGCAATGAAAAGTACATTTGGTTTTTCAGGCGATGCAGCTCGACTGGTGTTTGATAAAAGCGTGAATGAACAGACAAATATCATGCAGGTAATTAAAAAACCCCAACTTGAGCAAGGGCTTGAGTGAGGTACTGGGTGTCGATTGCTACCGTGCATGCGTTTTGGTTGTCTCGTTGATTGACGGCCAGATTGGTGAGTGAAGCTAACTCGAATCATTCTTTCCACTTTTGGTTGATTAGCACACAGATTTGGGGCAC
>CAXGRW010000641.1:0-3415 GCA_964012125.1 uncultured Rhodopirellula sp. | reverse complement strand
GAAGACTCGCTTTGCACCATTGATCCGCGCAAGCCGTCAGCAGAGAAGATTCGTGAGTTCGTGTGCCGAGAACGCGAACTGCTTAGCGTGACCCGAGAACTGATCGACAGCATCAAATCGGAGGATGGTCTCCGCCGAGCTCACTTGGTGAAAAGTTGCATTGAGGGTCTCGAACGAGCAAACGCGCAAATTGGAGATCACACTTCCATTTACAACACGTCAGCAATCGCCTATCAGAGTGTGAAACGTGCCTCATTGCTGGGACAACGTAAACGCAAAGACGAGTTTACGATCTTTGACATTCAAGAATGAGTAGCAAACAAGTTCGCTCATCAGACCGCTATCTTTCTCAGCAGTTCCGCAGTCACTGTCACTGATTCCAAATCGATCGTGTGTGGACCTTTGAATGAATGAAAATGGTTTTCAACACCGGCATTCAGCAGCATCTGATTGAGAGCTTCAGCGCTGGCGTAAGGTAAAATCGGATCGATTGTTCCATGAGACTGAAAGACTGCGGTCCCAGACAAACGATCCATTGCTTGATGCCACTGAGGACGACAGATCACCGTACCTGAGAATTGGATGAGTAACTGGGGAGGTGCAATGCTGCCCCTAAGTGCCGTATCCATGGCCAGCATCGCACCTTGGGAAAAGCCACCCAGCACCAATGGAGTTTCATCTCCGGCCAACTGCTCTTTCACAGTCGCAATGGTTTCGCAAAGTGCAAACCGCGCTTCTGTGACACCCGGTGGCTCATGTTCATGCAATTCCTCAAAGTCAGCTGCCTGCACGGCCTCAGCTAGGCGAGCCATGTTGATGGGCCACCAAGCACGTCCCTGAGGCATACCCAATTCCGCAAGTGAATTAGGCGCATCTGGAAATACGAAACGAAACTTACCCCCCTGATCACCTAATAAGCTGATCCACTCATTCGAAAGCCCAGCCAAGTCGTCATAGGAAGCCCCATATCCATGGCAGATCACTACTCCAATGCTTGGGTCAGTCCCACCGTCGACAACAATGCAATCAAGTGAGGCTATTCGGGTGCGGAGTGCTTCGGGCATTGATCATTCTCAAACAGAAAAAGGGGGGGCAGCAAATCTGTAGTTATCAGCAAACCAAAACGATGCTTCATAATACGCGTCGATTGTACGGTAACAATATCTAATGCGAGTGAACCTGACTCCGCAACCCACGAACAAAATCGGCTCATGGTTGTCTTGCTTTCTTACCCCAGACAGCATCCAATCGAGAATCTCTGCCACTTTTCCCGCGATAAAACTTGTACTTGGTGGGATTCTTCTTGTAGTAATTTTGGTGATATTCCTCTGCTGGATAGAACTTGCCGGCATTCATGCCTTGCGTCTCAATTCGCTTGCCAAGCTCTTGACCGACACGAGCGCGGGTAGTCTTTGCAACTTTTTCCTGCTTTTCATCGTGGGTAAAGATCACTGTACGTTACTGGTTACCCTGGTCACAGAATTGACCATTTGCCTGTGTTGGATCAACGTTGTGCCAGAACAAAGATACCAACGAATCATAGGGCACACGATCAGGATCAAAGCGGATCTGTATCGATTCAATATGCCCTGTCTTTACCTGCTCATAAGTCAGATTCTTCGTACGTCCGCCCGTGTAACCCGAAGTGGTTGAAATCACCCCGTCAACCTTGTCAAAAGCGGGTTCCATGCACCAGAAAAATCCGCCCGCGAAAGCAGCCAAGTGGTGCATACTTTTTAACGCTTGGCCATCATTGCCTGCCTGAATGATCGTCGCGGTTCTTTGTTCGGCAGGTGTTGCTTTATGTGCCTCAGTGATTAGTCAAAGAGCGCACAGGACGATCAACAATGGAATACCGAATCTGAAAATCAACTGCATCATCGGCTAATCTCATGCGATATCGTTGCAAGTTGCTAAACAACAACGGTGACCCTTTCCCTTAACAGGTGTGCTAGCTCATTGTCAAAAAATGACGTTAAGTCAGCCATCGATCTTGCGTAAGCGCGAGTCAAACTGCAGCGAGTGTCGTCGCAGGACGCCAATCGACGAGATGTATTTCGACTTTCCTGAATCCACGAAAATCATTCACGACTGGGCGGTAGGCAATTTCAATTGGGCCTTCAGTCGCATTGAGCTCATCGCACCAATCACCGGCACCAAAAGCAACGCCGCGGATCACTTTCTTTCCCTGACGGAGATTAACGGTCAGGTGTCGCTCACCTCCACCCATCTTGCGTGCAGGTTCATCGAGTTCCACATTCCTGCAATAAAGAACAGGTCTTGGATTGGCGGCTCCAAATGGTGCTAGCATGTCGATCTGCTTGAGCACCTCAAGATTCAATTGCCCCAGTGTTGCCTCAGCATCGATCACGATTTCAGGCACAATTTCTTTATCGTTCCACTGTTTGGCAACCGCCTCGTTAAAGTCACCACGAAAAGCCTCGATCTCACGTTCACTGACTGTCAAACCCGCTGCTGCCTTGTGTCCGCCAAAGCGAACCAAGCGGTGATCACATTCACAGAGCGCGTCATACAGATTTATATTCGTCCCACCCACACGACCTGAACCGACCGCCTCCGTTTTACCTGCCGCGTCCAACGAAATCACAAACACAGGCTTCGCATACTTATCAGCCAAGCGTCCTGCAACAACACCGATGACGCCTGGATGCCAGCCAACACCAGCGAGGACCAAAGCAGCATCACCTTCTGGATCGAAGTCACCCTTGGCCTGTTTGTCTGCCGCCAGGTAAACACTTCGTTGCAGACTGTCCCGCGTCGTATTGAGTTGATGTATGTACTCAGCTAATTGCGTCGCTCGCTCGCCCGGCGAAATGGTCATCAATTCGACCGCTAATTGGGCTTGCCCGAGCCGCCCGGCAGCATTCAACCTCGGAGCAATATTGAAACCAATGCTTTCTGTATTAAGACTCTCAACCTGATCCAGTTTGGTAACCTTCATTAATTCTGTCAGACCGGGCAAGGGCTCCGCTCTCAGCATGCGAATACCATGCTCAACCAAAATTCGGTTTTCATCCAACAACGGTACGACGTCCGCGACAGTTCCGATTGCGGTCAAAGACAACGACTGCATCAGGTAACGACGCATCCGTTCCGTTACTTTCTTTGCCCCACAAATCGACTGGCATAACGACCAAGCGAGTTTAAACGCAACGCCCGCGCCGCAAAGTTCACCAAACGGATAAGCAGTACCAGGCAACCGTGGATGCACAATCGCATCAGCATCAGGTAATTGCTCACCGATGGTGTGGTGATCCGTGATCACCAGCTTGACACCTAATTCCTTGCACAACTCAGCATGGTCAACACTGGTGATCCCGCAATCGACCGAAACAATCAGTTTCTTGCCTCGATCAGCCAGTTTGCGAATCGCATCCTCATTCAGGCCATAACC
>CAXGRW010000640.1:0-3434 GCA_964012125.1 uncultured Rhodopirellula sp. | reverse complement strand
GCCACCGGCAGTCATTGGCTTGGAGTCAAATCAGGAAGAATCGGCCCTGAACTGGGATTCGGCAAGGTGCTCGGAGATGCAATCGACGCGCCAGTGCTGATACTGAAAACATCTCAGGGCAATCGTTCACTTGGGTGGGACTTTTTGCCACCCGGTAGCGAACAATACGAAGCAGGGGGCAAAGTCTTTGCGGGCTACAAAGACTCACCCGCCTCATGGGAAAAAGGAACGAAGCCGGAACCGATCGATTGGTACGCGGGCAAACAGTATGACGACTGCTTCCAAGCTGCCCATGAAGTGCTCGACAATTTTGATCAGCAGTTCCCCCAGTGGAAAGGACGCGGCTACGAGATAGTAGGCTTCGGCTGGTGGCAGGGAGACAAAGACCGGTATAACGCAGAACATGCCGCACGCTACGAACAAAACCTTGTACGGTTGATTCAAACCTTACGTACGGAATTCAATGCCCCAAAAGCAAAGTTTGTCTGCGCAACGCTCGGACAGACAGAAAAAGACAACGCTGAGGGCGCGGAAAAAATGATCCTCGAAGCGCAACTGGCCATCGATGGTGACACTGGCAAACATCCTGATTTCAAAGGAAACACCGCCACGGTCTACACCCACCCACTGAGTCAGGGCGGAGCATCAAATAGTCATTACAACGGCAATGCCCAAACGTACATGGATATTGGAACAGCCATGGGTGAGGCAATGATCAAACTGCTAGAGAGCCACTGACACGGCAACATCCTTCATGCTGTGGACCGGACAAAGTCCACAACACCGACGTCAAAACCAAGCATCTGCAGTCAACAAAATCGCACTCAAGCAACAGGAAATTCGCATGAGCCAGCCTTCCTTGCCGCGTCGTTCCTTACTGGCGGGAATCGCCGCGACCTGCGTTGCCGGGTCCATCACAGGCCCCCAAGACGCCCAAGCAATGGATGACGGAGCCACCACATGGCCGGGAACTGTACGTTACCCCGACCCGCGTGTTGTGAGTTTGGATGAACGATTCGACAAATACAAACTTGGCAACACCTCGGTTCAACGACTGTACTTTAACCCCAGAGCGTTGTGGCACGAGGGATGTGCATGGAATGCCGTTGGGCGTTATCTGGTTTTCAGTGATGTTCCTGCAGATTCACTTCACCGCTGGGTCGAAGATGATGACCGCGTCACGGTTTTCAAAAAACCAAGTGGAAATGCAAACGGAAACACCTTCGACTACGAAGGTCGATTACTGACCTGCCAACATGGCCCTCGACGAGTGATTCGCCATGAGCACGATGGATCGACCCAAATCATTGCGGACCGCTTCGAAGGCAAACGCCTGAATTCACCGAACGACATCGTTGTGCACCGTGAAGATAAATCGATCTGGTTCACAGATCCCGGTTATGGCATTCGCAAAAACTACACGGGAACTCCGACGCAAGCTGAATTGCCGGAATCTGTATACCGGGTAGATGCACAGACCGGAAACATCACCAAGGTCACCGACGACCTAGGCACTCCCAATGGCCTGTGTTTTTCACCTGACCTGAGCAAGCTGTACATCGCAGACACCGGTGATGGCGCCCACTCCATTCGAGTCTGGGATATCGACGGCAGTCGCCTGAAGAACGGTCGCCAATTCACATCCATGGAAATGGATGGCTTTGAAAAACCAGGAAAGGCAGACGGCATACGTGCAGATATCCACGGCAATATCTGGTCGACGGCCGCCTGGGGAGGACAAGGCTACGATGGAGTCCATATTTTTGCTCCCAACGGTGACAGGATCGGTCAAATCATTCTGCCAGAAGTCTGCGCCAACCTGTGCTTCGGTGGCGCAAAACGCAACCGTTTATTCATGGCGGCTAGCCAAAGCCTGTATGCTGTTTACACCGAGGCAATCGGAGCTTATTGAACCGGTTTATTGAACTGGTTTATTACGACCTATCGAAAACAATCAGCCTGCACGCCACAAAGCTCCGTCTCCAGTTTCCACCTACCCACCACTGATGATGAATAACGATTCAACTCGTCGCAGATTCCTGCAAGTCACGGCAGGTGGACTGGTTGTTTCATCAGCCTTGACCTCACCCGACACCCAAGTCGCGGGGGCGACGGAGCAAGTGAAACGAATCACCCCAGCTACAGGAGACGTGCTACGAACAACAGGAGAACTGTCGAACGATGGCAAAGCAATCCTCGAGTCTGAACGCGCTATCCCGTTTATCGGTAAGTCTGATGTCCTGATTTGTGGAGCCGGTCCGGCTGGAATTGCCGCAGCACTGTCTGCAGCACGGGCCGGAGCTTCGGTGCAACTGATCGAAGTGGCAGGATGCCTAGGGGGAGTCTGGACGGTTGGATTGCTGACCAAGATCCTCGACGCAGGCAACAAGCGGGGGATCATGAGAGAACTGCTGAAGAAATTCACTGAACGCGGCAGCCAAGTCGCTATCGATTCTAACGGCACAGTCTATGATCCTGAGATCGCGAAATTGGTACTGGAAGAAGTTTGCATCGAGGCTGGAGTAAAAATCAGACTGCATACAAGAGTCGTTGGTGCCGTTCTGGATGATAACCAACGCTTGGTCGCAGTGTTGACCGAGTCAAAATCAGGTCGAGAAGCTTGGCAAGCGGAACGCTTCATCGACTGCAGTGGTGATGGAGACCTGGCAGCACATGCAGGCTGCCAATTCGAAGTGGGAACTGGTTCAGAATGCACGTGCCAGCCCATGTCGATGCTCGCACTGCTAACGGGTCTTGACCCGGATCAGGTGCGACCGTGGATTCGGGAAACCGGATCATCAGCAAAAAAACGCTTGCTTGAACTAATGGAGAAACACGGAATCGATCCCTCCTATCGGGCACCGACATTAAGGCATCTGCACAGCAACGTTTTTTCGTTGATGACCAATCACGAGTACGGTGTGAGTGCCTTTGATGCAGATGCAATCACAGCCGCGACACTCCGAGCGAGACGCGAAATTCATGAGATCGTTGCCGGACTAAGAAGCATTGGTGGACCTTGGAAAAACCTAGCAGTGGTTGCAACAGCCGAACAAATTGGCATCCGCGAAGGTCGTCGCGTCCTCGGTCGATACACCCTGACGGCTGCCGACCTTGCCAATGGTTTGAGCCACAAGCAGGCCGTTTGCAAAGCAACCTTCGCCATTGATGTGCATGCTCTTAACAACACCGGCAACAAAGAAATCAATCGTGATTTCAAGACAGGTGGCATGAAACCCTATGACATTCCCTATCCTGCATTGGTAGCTGCTGATGTTGACGGTCTGTTAATGGCAGGACGATGCATCAGCGGAGATTTCATCGCTCATTCCAGCTATCGAGTCACTGGAAACGCCGTCCCCATGGGTGAAGCCGCCGGCCTGGCCGCCGCCCTTTCGATCCAGCAACAGGTGATGCCCCACGAACTTGACTGG
>CAXGRW010000639.1:0-3444 GCA_964012125.1 uncultured Rhodopirellula sp. | reverse complement strand
TTGCCCGGGTGTTTGACTTCGTGAACACACTGCCACGGTTCCGCGGTGAGGTTGAATTGATCAGCCCAAGCCGGCTTTGGGGCACGGCAAACAATCCGGTGGCAATGCCTACCGCGTTCAGGTCACTACTGGCGTCTCCTTTCAACATCAAATACGACAATCACCGTCAGGGAACGATCAATCTCAACACGATTTCGAAGTTTCCGGTATGGGCTGGGTTAATGCAGGGACACATGACACCCTCTGAATTCAGTTCACCGAACTCTTCGGCCGGCCAGTTTGCATACGACAACTTCAAACGAATGCGACGCGGTTACCATGTGTCCAGGAGCACAACACCGACAAAAGTGACGGCAGGAGCTGGCCCTTACAATTACGCACCGAGTTATTTGAATTCGGCTTACCCAACGGAGTTTGGTGGAGTCTTCCGACCCGGTGTTCATGCTGACAAGGCGATACAGACACGCGCCAACGCTGCGGGTCAAAATGGCTCCCGTGACCAACTACGCCGCAACTCAGTCAACGGTGGACTCATGCGTGACACAGCGAATCTGTCGGCGACCACACCTGCTCAAACATCCATGTTTGTCCGCCGTGCGGACCAGGCGCCCATCACAACTGGGGGGCAGAACCCATCATTGGATCGACTTCGCAATCCCTTCATGCGACAGCAAACTTTGATGCGGATGCCAAACCTTGTCTCTGATAACTCTCAAGTATTCCTTGTCCGTATGACCGTTGGCTTTTTCGAAGTTGATGCCGCCACACAGTCACTCGGTCGTGAATACAACGCTGAGATTGGCAGAAGCCAGCGTTATCAGGGTACGTTTGTAATTGACCGCTCTATCCCGGTCGGATTCTCACCGGGCAACGACCTGAATGCCCGCGACGTTGTCGTCTTTGAGAGCTACGCACAATGACGCAAAGCAAGATCAATCAAAGCAAAATGAATCGCCACAACAAGAAGCGACTTAATCTGATGCACAAGACACGACATCTGATCGCACCTGAAAGCGTCCCAACCGCACGAGCAGGCTTCACACTCGTCGAGATGCTGGTCGCGATGACTGTCACTTTGCTGATGATGGCTGCGTTAGCGCGTGCATTCGCGTATGTAGGAACGCAGATTCAGGAAAGTCGGGCAGACACTCAGTTGGCCACGAATTTGCGGGATATCACAACCAAATTACAGGATGATCTTGCCCAGTGCACCGTTGAACTAATTCCTAATACTGGTCTCGAAGAAGATCAGAATGGCTATTTCCTGTATTACGAAGGTCCCGTTACTGACGCAACATCGTCGCTGTTCCGAGCAGACAACTCGTCCGGAACACTTCAACTCAATGATGCCCGCTATGGCGACTTTGATGACTACATCGCATTCACAGCGGTGGCCAAAGGTAGCCAATGGTTCCGAGGCAAGGTCCCCCGGTACATTCTTAATCAGAAGTCCGCTGAACTGGCAAACGTGCCTTACGATGCAGCCAACTTTGCGGGTGACCCATTCGACGCGGTAACGATCACCTCCAAGTACGCCGAAATCATCTATTTTGCCAGTCCTGAATACGCGGTCGGATCAGTGCCAGCAAATCCAGCCTACTTGGATGTTGATGGTGACACTGATTTCGGCAGCGGAGCAGCCACCGAAAACGGTCTACCTGATCGGATCAAAATCCATCGACGTGTACTGCTAATTCGCCCGGACCTGAATTTAAATTCAGGAGTCTATGCAAATTATGGTGGGGTCCTGCCCAAGAACAGTAAAGCACTTGCCAGTGGAGGCAATCATCACTTCATGCAAGCCGATGACTGGCCCAATGCAAACGCCGTGACCCCCACGATTACCGGTACCGCGAATGCAGCTGATGGCTGGCTTTACGGAATGGCTGGCGTTCATCAACAGTGCGACTTGTCCGTCCGCCGCATCCTGAACGACGATGGGCTTCCCATTTCCGGTGGTTTTGTAGCGGCCAATTCTTTGGCCGACCTCAGCCAACCCCACAATCGCTTTGCTCATGTACGGGTACCGGGAAATCTATTGATAGGTGGCTCAAATCCCAATCCCACCTCGATGCCCGTTCTCGCGCTTGGTGGCCCTGCCACGATTCTATCAGCGGTCACTCCTGATTCGACGCGACTCGCTCCCGTCAACACACCAACGTCTGCCACGATTGTGACCCCAAACTGGCTCAGCGGTTTCATACGTCCTGAATTTGTACTTGGCAACGACCTCTCTCACATCAATGACCCAAATGATGATTGGGGCCTGCAACGCATTGGCGAGGACTTGGTCACCAATAATGTTCTGGGCTTCGACGTACAGATTTTTGATCCCGGTGCAGCCCTCTTCAGTGACAACCCAGCCGACGCTACCACCGCCGTAATTCAAGAGACAGTTGGCCCGGGAGACGCTGGATACAGAAACGCCGTGCAAGCTTGGCTCAACAATAGCGTGGTGTCAAAACGCGAAAAAGGAACATTTGTTGATTTGGCGTACCCCATTCTCGCCGGTGGTGCGATGCGTGGTTGGCAGCCACGTCGACTCGACCGTCGCAGCAGCAGCGATTTCACTTTCACTGATTCCAACAATCAAATGTCTGGCGTGGTCGTATCTCCATTCTCTGGAATTCGAGCGGTGACTGCGGATCCCCGAACCGCCTATCAAGACGCGTTGTTGCGGTCAGGGCGGATGGCGACCTCCGGACAGAACGTGGTGCTATTCCAACCAGCTTTTGACACGTACACCTCGGCCTATGAGAAGGATGGCTTCTACCAAGGTGTCGTAAATCCGAACAGCAGAGGATCGCTGTGGACGCCACCCCTCTTTGCCGTAAACAATAACCTCACGGTGGACCGTGGTGCCAATGGGCTTGATGATGATCTGCAGTTTGGAGTGGATGATTTCAATGAACGTGAGACACTCGCACCATTCCTTAATAAGGCCGAAGCAGTTCGGGTGACGGTGCGGCTTGAAAATCCTTCGCTTCGTTTTGTGCGTCAGGCATCCGTCGAGTACCGTGGCAAGTGATTTTGCCGCAACCGTAAATGACTCCAGCATGAATCACGGCAACCAGACCGCCAAGCTATTCCTGATCGGTACCATCAGTGCACTGATGCTGGGTATCTTGATCCGAACTGTCAGCCTGTTGCAATCCCACGCCATTGCAACTGAGGCAAATGCAAGTGGCTCACAAATGGCAGAACTGCGGCATCGTCTGCAGAGCAGCTTCAGGAATACAGGACTGCCTGACACCGATTTGGATGATTCAAAGTGGTCAGAAATCCAAGACGAGCTCAACTTGGCCTATCAAGATCAACCAGGTCTGCCTGGCAGTACACAATTCATTCAACAGCACTTTGATCCTTCCGCCCGTGTTCGCTTGCTCCCTGGCTTGGACGGCCAACCAGGAACAGCTGAATTTGACGACAACGTCAACGGTGTGA
>CAXGRW010000638.1:0-3449 GCA_964012125.1 uncultured Rhodopirellula sp. | reverse complement strand
GGTAGTCCGATAGGAGAACCCGGCTGGAACAACGGTCTGATCGTTGTCCACAATCGTGCCTTCAGCGTTTGCATCGGCTAGAGTTGCATTGACGGCATTGCTCAAATTGACTTGGAACGACTCTCTGCCTTCCTCAAGCAGATCACCGTTCACTTCCACTACGATCGTCTGTTCCATCTGCCCTGCGGCGATGGTCAAAGTTCCCGTTGCATTGTTGTAATCACCGGGTGCAACCGCGGAACCTGATGCTGTTGCATAGTCAAATGCCACATCTTCTGAGGCAACTTTTGACAATGCCACCGTGAAGGACATCGAAGTGGTATCTGTGTCACCTTCTGTCACGCTTGCATCGCTGACACTAAGCGTGGGCAACGAGGGTTCGGTATTATCGTCGTCCACGATGGTGATCATTGCATTTGCATCGGCTAGCGTAGCATGAGCCGCATTCGTCAGATTGACAAAAAACAGTTCGTCTGGCTCAACCACTGCATCTGGATTCACATAAACCTGAATCGTTTTTGTGACTTCACCGGGAAGAAACGTAAGCGTTCCACTGGTGGCTGTGTAGTCACTTTCAGAAAGAGCAGTTCCATCAGCAGTGGAGTACTCCACCGTTGCAGTGTGCATCGATGCAGCAGACAAGCTGACCGTCACGAGAGCGACGCTTGATGTGTCTCCGTCGGTTTCTGCAAAATCTGACTGCACAGGTTCCAAGCCATCCACTTTATTGTCATGAATGGTTTGCCAGTCATCCTTGAGAATGCCACCGGTGTCACCCGAGTTCGGATTCCATGACCAGTAGGTCCAACTGATTCCCTCTTGGCCGGCTTGAAGATCGTAATCACCATCGCCATCAAGATCGCCTTTGAGGTACTCAACCATGCTATCGAACCACTGCTGGTCGCTAGCGGTTTCGAGTTTGCTACCAAACTCACCCAGCAAGACGGGTGCAATCCCATCACGGAACAGATAGCCCCAATTTTCATTCCAAACTTCCGTAAGGTTATTTGGATAAGCAGGATCGTTGAAATAATCCTGCTGGTAGACGCTGGCCGGATAATCGTGGGCAGAATAGACAAGTCGATTTTCCACATCCAAACGCACCGGCGCGTCACCGGCACTGGACAGGTTCCCTCCCCACCAGTAAGACCCGGAGGAAGCTGTTTCTACACCTTCGACAATGATCAACAGGTTCGGATTCGCGGCCAACACAGCATTGCCTGCCCTTTCTGCTGCCAGACGCCAGTCGTTAGCTGAACCATCGCCCCAGGTTGCACCACCGTGAGGCTCATTATGCAAATCAATTCCGACCACTGAACTGTTCTTGGCGTACCGAGTTGCCAACTGTGTCAGGTGATCGATCCAGACAGATTCAGGATACTCAGCGGAATACCAAAGCCCGGATTCGTTGGCGCTGTTTCCCGCCTCAGAACGGTGATGGTCCAAAATCACACGCATGCCAAGTTCGTCAGCCTGTGCCACGACCCGGTCCATGATTTCCAGACCACTCAGTCCCTGCAAATCAGGATTCTTGCCGAAATCAATACCATTGGGGGTACTTCCCGCGTCGAAAAGTTCGTCACTGAACGGCATCCGAATGGTGTTGAATCCTTCAGCCTTCATCTGATCCATCATTTCGACGTAGCCCCTGCTCCACAGGCCATGAGGAGCAAAATTAGTCGTCTCGAACCCAAACCAGTTCACGCCTGCAAGACGCACAGATTGCCCTGATTCATCAACAATCTGATTTCCGAGCGTTGAAAGTGCTCCACTGGAAACATTGCCGGTGGTTCCTTCATTCATGACCACATCAACCACTGATATGGATGGCATCATGCCATCCATGCCGCCACCGTGGTCGTGATTTCCATGGTCATGGGAATTCCCACTTCCTGGACGGGTCTGGTTTCCATCAGTCGTCTCTCCGGCGGGCGCTGCCGGAGTCAGCAACTCTGATCGGCTCACCAGCGTCAATTCGTCGACAGTGAAACCAAATTGCAACTCCAACTGATCTTCGACAATTTGATCATGGTGAAACTCAATGTTGGCAGGTACCAAATCACTCTTTGTAATTCCAGCCAATAACACACTCTGGTTCGTTGGCAGAACCGAAATAAGTACGCCCTCCGGTGTGTCCTCTACGCTCAGGCGTTCACGTGTCCCAAAGTAAAGGAAACTTAGCTTTGTCGTTTCTGGGTCAAAATCATCGACTCGTTCTTGTACACCGTACTCGTGTGAACGGACATAGACCGTATCAGACTCCCGTGGCCCCACGCCTTGCTCCCACGAAACAATGCCACCAATGTCCTGACGCAAATGTTCGTTAGCGACCACACCATAATTGTGAATACTCAAATCGGTAAAACTGCGATCCTTGACGACTTGGTATTCAGGAGTCCACGCCCAAGGATTTACAATTGCAATTTCCCCACTTTCCAATTTCCCAAGGATCAGGTTGTGAACGGAGATATCACCAAAGTCGAGCCGATCCTCATCAGGATTGAAGTTGATGATATCGGGTCCGGCAGGATTAACAGGGAAGACCTTTCCTTGGAGATCGCCCAGTCCTGAATCATCAGTGCCCGGATCATTGCCGCCATTATCCCCACTGCTATTGTCCCCACTGCCATTGTCTCCCGTGCCGGTGTCACCACCGCCAACAGTGAATTGCCCCAGGGTTTGCGCGAATTCAAAAGGCTCTTGGGGCACACCACTACAAGTCAGCGCCAGTGTTCCAAACGTTTCACAGGGAGCATCACGATTTGCTGACCATGCCGAAAGAAATCCCATCCCCACTTCATCAGCGAAGTCCAAAAGTTTTTCAGCGTCTTCCAGATAAAACCGTTCTGACATGACATCATTCTGCCCAATCATGGGAGTGACCCCCACGAGGCTCCATAGTTCGGTATCCGTTACTTGAACACCTGCAGCGTCATACGCACCTCGCATCTGATCAAACAGGCTTTCGGCTGCCTGAATGGCGTAATCACCCATTTGTCCATCTGGGTTGGGGGCAGCTGAATCGCCATAGTCCATGGCCATGATATTGACGCCACCGATATCGACGCCATAACTGAGTGCCGACTCAACCACGTACAAACCATCATTGGTCAATCCGCTTGGTAGCACAGGCAAAGTGAACCAGACTTCCAAAGGCCTGCCATCGATGGCGGCCTGATCCTGCAGATTTCGAATGGCCTGAGATCGACGATCGATTGAAACCTCGTCTGCAACCCATGATCCTTCAACATCAAAATCGATCCAGGTCAGTTCGTATTGATCAACAACTGCCTGGTAAGCCTGGGTTAAGTCATCGACATCAGTGATTGCAGCAGCAAGTGGCGTCCCTGCGGCACCGCCAAATGAAACAAGGACTTCCCCACCCAGGTCACGTAAAGCATCGATTTGATCGCCGCGGTAACCGGAATCGACACTGTAGTAGCCACCCC
>CAXGRW010000637.1:0-3450 GCA_964012125.1 uncultured Rhodopirellula sp. | reverse complement strand
AGTTGTGGACAGCAGCGGTAAATGTGTTACCCGCTTTGAGCTTCCCAAAAAGATTGAGCGTGGTGAGGGAACTCTTGCCATGGTCATCCAGGATGGAGGCGTTGTTGAAACAGCCAGTAAGACCATCCCAATCCTGCTACAGACAGTTGACTTGGAATTGTATCCCGAAGGCGGCGATCTGATCGCGGGCCTGCCAAACCGTGTTTACTTTGAAGCGTTTACCCCAGCAAAGAAGCCGGCAGATCTGGCTGGAATCGTGCTGGATCAGGATGGCAATGAAGTTGCCACGTTCGAAAGCCAACACGAGGGACGTGGGCGTTTTCGATTGACGCCCCGAGCCGGTGAAAAGTATTCGCTAAAGCTCACGCAGCCTTCCGGTATCGATACCGTTTTCCCACTTCCCGAGGTGAAACAGGGCGCAGTTCTGCAGTCCATTAAGAATATTTATCGGTTGGGGGAACCGGTGGTCCTCAAAGCAGGCACCAGCGAAGCAAAACCGTTTTCAGTGACCTTGCGTCAGCGTGAGACGGAAATCGCCAAATTGAAATTTGTTGACGTAAGCAATGGTTTGGCCGAGGTTGAATTCACTCCTCCTGATTCCGCTTCAGGTGTACTCACGGCAACCGTGTGGGATGTCAACGGAAAGCCGCTAGCCGAACGATTGATTTTTCGGCAACCTATCGACACTGTGCAAATCAAAATCACTCCCAACGCAAAGCAATACACGCCCGGTGGATTGGCAAAGTTTGATATCGTCACCACAGATGCTGCAGGAGAACCGATTTCGGCCGTCGTCGGTCTGACAGTCACTGATGACAGTGTTTTGGAGATGGTGGAAACTCGCGATCAGGCTCCGAGGTTGCCAGTGATGGTTTTGCTTGAAGACGACGTCAAGGACTTGGCGGATGCACAAATCTATCTTGATCCGCTTAACGAAGATTCTGACGTCGCTGTTGATTTGCTGCTGGGCACACAGGGATGGCGACGATTTTCTTACGTCAAATTTGATGAGTTTCTGGCCGATTATGGCGACGATGCACGTCGCACCTTTGCAATGCGTCTGCAAACCAGATTCGGCATGCGGGGTGGAATAGCCAAAGCAGCTAACGAGATGATGTTCGGAATGGGGGCGCAGTTGCCACGGAACGCACAGGAACCCGATGCTGTACAGATAGAAGCACAGCAGCAGGCAGAAGAGGGCTCGATGGACGGTGATCTCGCTGTGGTCGTGAACGGGATAAGGGACGTTCCAGTAGCGGGGAACCAACCACTGCGACAAAAGGTACAGGAACCTGTGGCTCTGAATCGAAGGTTGGCGTTGGAAGGCCGCATGAAGTTGCCAGCTGAGGACCTTTTGGAAGATGAGGATGTTTTCGAAGGGGATGAGTTTTTTCCGGACGACGTGGCTGATGATTTCGTTACCGTGCGTGTTTATGCTCACCAGCTTCGTGCTGACAGAAAAGTTGGTGATCGAGTTGATTTCACGGAGACCCTGTATTGGAATGCGGGGGTTAAGACTGACGAGGATGGTAAGACAAGTGTGGAATTTGCGTTGAACGATTCCGTCACCAGTTTCCACGCCTCGATCGATGCATTTGCGGAAAACGGAGCACTCGGACAAGCCTCGGTTATCATCGAATCGGTTCAGCCGTTCTATTTGGAACCCAAGCTGCCATTGGAAGTTTCCACGGGTGATCAAGTTCGGATTCCAGTTAGTTTGGTGAACGCAACGGATCGTAGTTTGATGGACGGTGACTTCACGCTTGAATCGGAGAACTCAGGGCCTGGGGAAAATACGAGCACAGTTTTTTCTCTGGATGCACAGGAACGCCTACGAAGATTATTCAGAGTCGGTCCCTTCAAGCAGCCGGGTAAGGCTGAGTTGGTGCTCAACGCTGATATCGCTGGCTATAGCGACCGCGTGACTCGCAGTATCGTTGTCAAGCCGTTGGGATTCCCCGTGGAATCCGGTTTTGGTGGATTGATCCAAGAAGGGGAGACCGTCACTCACGAAATTGCAATTCCCCCTTCGTTGATCGGTGACAGCCTCACCACGCGGGTTGTCATTTACCCAACACCGCTGGCCAGCATGAATCAGGCTCTGGAAAGATTGATTCGGGAACCTTACGGGTGCTTTGAGCAAACAAGTTCATCCACCTATCCGTTGGTCATGGCTCAGCAATACTTCATGTCCCATCAGGGCGTTGACCCCAGTTTGATACAGCGCAGTTCAGACATGCTGGAAAAAGGATATCAACGGCTAATCGGATACGAGTGCAAAGGTGGTGGCTTTGAATGGTTTGGTAACGATCCGGGACACGATGCTTTGACCGCTTACGGTTTGATGGAATTCACAGACATGGCCCAGGTGCGCCACGTTGATCCCGTCATGTTGCAGCGGACTCGCGAGTGGTTACTGAACCAACGTGACGGTAAGGGTGGTTTTGAGCGAAAGACAAACACGCTGCACACGTGGTTGGCAGACCCCGATGTGGCGTTCACGTACAACACCTGGGGGTTGTTGAAAGCCAGTGTTGATGCCGACTTGTCGACTGAAGTCGCGTGGGTTCGAAACGCGGCAGAAACCACCAATAATACTTACGTGATGGCGTTAGCCGCCAATGTTTTCTCCCTTGCTGGAGACAGTGACGGTGAGGAACACATGCTTGATAAACTGGCTGGACTGCAAGCCGATGATGGATCGCTTGAGGGGGCAACCGTTTCGGTTGTCGGCAGTGGAGGTGATGCACTCAAAATTGAAACGACTGCTCTGGCGGCAACCGCATGGCTTCGTAATTCTGCATACGCTCCCAACGTGGAGAACGCGATCAATTACCTGTCAGAAGTATGCAAGGGGGGGCGTTTTGGGTCCACTCAGTCAACTATTCTGGCACTGCAGGCCATTGTGGCTTACGACCTTGCTTACGCGAAGCCCAAGGCGTCTGGGACCTTGCAGCTTGTCGTTGACGGTCGACCCGTTGGAAAAACCGTCGCTTTCACCAAAGACACTCAAGGCGCGATCGAACTCCCCTCGTTCAGTGAATTGCTGACCGAGGGAAAACACAAGATCCAGGTGGTCATGACGGGTGGTTCTGAAATGCCTTATTCGATCACCGCAGACTACAACACAGGAACCCCGAACTCATCTGATGAGTGCAAGTTACATCTCGAAGTCGCTCTGGCAAACCGGAAAGTCGAGGAAGGGGCCAGTACCGAAGTCAACGTGAGTCTCTTCAACACAAGCAGTCAGAAAATTCCGACACCCACAGCCATCATTGGCATTCCGGGTGGGATGGAAGTTCGTCACGATCAGTTGAAAGAACTGGTGACTGCAGGAAAGATTGCCGCCTACGAGGTCAGGGGGCGTGAGGTGATCCTGTATTGGTTGACGCTGGAGGCGGAGCAACGTGTTGATGTGCCCATCAGTCTAATCGCGGCGATTCCTGGAAC
>CAXGRW010000636.1:0-3453 GCA_964012125.1 uncultured Rhodopirellula sp. | reverse complement strand
GGGTTGTCACAGACTTTGTCACGTTCCCGGATGTAGCTCCAACCATCATGCAGGCTGCAGGCGTCAAGTTGCATGCCCAAATCACGGGACAGAGTTTCCTACCGCAGTTGTTATCAACCACGTCGGGCCGCATTGATCCTGATCGTGATCACACCCTGCTGGGAAAAGAACGGCACGACGTAGGACGAACTGACGGCGACCAACTGTCGGTGGGTTATCCCGCCCGTGCCATTCGCAACGATGATTATCTGTACGTACGAAACTTCAAACCTGATCGCTGGCCTGGAGGTGATCCCGGGTACGGACTTTTGAATTGTGATGCATCACCCACCAAGTCCTATCTAACAGGCCTTTCAATGGCTGATCCGGACTTTCGTTTTTATGAGATGAGCTTTGGAAAACGCAAGCAGGAAGAACTTTACGACATGAAGGAGGATCCGGATTGCGTTCACAACCTCGCCGATGAACCTCGAATGAAAGAAGTCAAAACTGTTTTATGGAAGCAACTCAAACAGGAACTCGCTGCCCAAGGTGACCCAAGAATCATTGGGGATGGGGACATTTTTGATTACTACCCCAACCGCCAAATCAGTCGTCAACAACAGCTCTACAACGCACCCGATTACGATCCAGTTGGCGAATTCGAAACGCGTTTTGGAACCACTCAAACACCATGAGCGTCGCTGCCTGACATACAGTAGCTTGACCATTCAGTCGCTTTCAAACTCAGCGATCCAACCGCTGCCCCTCACCCGCTATCGGCTCCAAAGTGATGCGGTGAAATCGATAACGGCAATCATAAGCGCCAAGAAACATTGCTTTTTTGTTTGGTGTTGCCCAATAATCTGAAAGCGATAAACGATCCGACTTACCTTGCCAATTGATGAACTGACGCCCGTCAACCATCATGCTGACGCCAGTTTTGCGGACGGTAACAACGAGCTGCGACATTTGCCCACGAGTGAACACCGACCCACGCACCGTCGTCTCATTTCCAACATTTCGGCCATCAATGTTCTCGACAGCACTCGCATAGCCATTTGGCGTTCGGTAGCTGAACAGCGAAGCAAACTGGTTACCGCCGACAACATTACCAAGCAGCAAGCCATTGGGATCATCCAACGGCTCCAGCACAATGGTCAATCGATATTCATCCGGCGGTGAATAGGGCAACTGCAAACGTGCGCCGAACTGTTTGGGACTGGTCAAGACACCGTCACTCCAAGCCCAATCCCCAATGCTCCAAAGGGAATTCTTTTTATCGTCGCCCTCCTTGAATCTATTTTGATTCGCCATCGCCAACAGATTGATTTCGGTCTTGGGCATCCTCTGCTGTTCTGCGTCACCGCCTGCCTGCTGTGTTTCAAGCAGATCGAGTGCGATAGCACCAATCGGAACTGGAAAGGGAGGTTTCTTCGCATCACTCCGTACTTGAAAATACCCCCACAACTCTTCCGTTGCACCATTCATCAGCGTTGCATTCACGCGATAACTGACAGGAGTTGGACGATCAAATGCCCCCAGGCGAGCAACTTCCGGTGTTGTACCCTGCCACCGTTGAGGCACTTCAACCCATGGCCCCGTCACCGAAGTTTGCAGGTGTACTCGCAACGACTTGACCTTGGCATCCGAAGGAAAATCCAGATTCAGTCGCACGGCTTGCCCGGGCCGAGGCACCAACGGCGAGGGAATGGCACGAAAGGTAGAAAACAACTCCAACTGTGTATCTAATGGAACTTCTTCTGGTGTCCAACCCAGACGCGTTTTCTGCTCCTTGTCTAACCACGATTCACTGATCCAACCACGGTATTGCCCCATGCTCATCACCGATCCATTGCCAGGTTCCGGATGAGGAAGCCCCACCGTGTGACCGCAACCCTCGTGATACACCACACAATCAGACCCGCGATAAGGAACGCGCCAACCGTCCGCACTCACCAATCCCCAGCCGATCCCTCGACTTGGATTATACAACGCGCGAGCTCCACCTGAGGTAGCTCCGGGAAAATGCTGACCACCATTGTAGTTACCCTCAAACACAAATCCCCTGTTCGTCGATTTCACACGAAAGAAGTCATCGAGCGGACGCCAATTGACTTCACTCAACACAAGCAAAATCGGAAATGCCTTCCGCCCCTGCTTGGCCTCTTGTGTTGATGGTGCAAACTTCAAACGCCGATCCACTTCGTTCAGAGTCCGATAGAAGATCTGGTTGGCATCACCCACTCTCAACTGACTGGTAGACAGACCTGAAATGAATGGCTCCGGACGCACAACTGTCGTCAGTTTGGACTGGCCTTGAAACTCACGACCATGGAATTGCTCAATCCGCTTACTGTAGTAGTCCACTCTTTGACGCCAATCCGACAAAGGTACCCGATCGGATGGAACGAAATACACCATCGTCACTTCAACGTGACTTGTATCGTATGCGTCATCCCATGTGTTGGTAGCCGAAAGATGACCAAGTTCCGACACGAGCACTGCTATCGCAAAGATCAAACGGCCCATCTTTTCATTCTCTCTACGTGTTACACAGTCCGCGAGCAAGACTTACTCGTTCGACTAATCGTGGGACGGCATTCTGCCCCATTTCACCCCATCAGCAAGCCACCCAAGGCGAGCAATAACAATTTAGATCCACACAGCTTCTATGATTGACTCGCTAGCCTGACATCCCGCACGAACTGCAGCACCACCTCATCCCGTTCTTCCCCCAGTTTATCAACTAACCGCTGCTTCTGATCAAAGCTGAGGCATTGAGATTGCGACACCGCCCCCCAAACATGCCTTCGCACTACGGCGTCGCCATCGCAGAAACACTCATTCATGAGATATCGCATCGCCTCGTTATCACGTGACAAGTCGCAGATCGCCCATGCCACTGCCCTGCGGACATTCGCATCGCCTGTCTTTAGCAACTCGATCTGTTGTTCCTGCGTCACCGCGTCTGACCAGATCAATTCAGCAAAGTCGCAAGACGCACTCGCGTTACCCTTGCCGCTGGACAGATATTTCACCCACTTTTCAAGCACACGTTGGTCCATCGTATCCATCCCTGTGTTTCTCGAGAAAAGAAGGAGCGAGAGCCCGCGACAAAAACTTTCAGGCAACAAACCACACCGGCGAGATGCATAAATCGAATCCTCGCAACCTGGTTGTTACGCCTATCGACACACACCCCGGTTCGAATTTGGCTGGGCACGGCAATCTGTTTGTTCCACCCCACGTTCTAAAAACATCTCATCATTTTAATCGATCGCGTGACTAACGAGGAAAGCGTTCCCGAGTGCTATAATGAGTTCTCGCTGGACAAGTGTTTGACACAATCAGCCAAAGCTGGTTCTCGTAATGCAGCAAATCACCACATAATCTTCATTGACCATGCCCCATCACGGTGAAGACACTTTCACCCGACCTGCAAAAATCACGTAAAGCACCGTCAGGACACCA
>CAXGRW010000635.1:0-3456 GCA_964012125.1 uncultured Rhodopirellula sp. | reverse complement strand
ACTCGGCAGGGGCAAGCATCCGTCGCCCTTCAAGGTCCGCCTCACCCAACCCCAGCTCAACCCGGTACACTGACTCGTGGTGCAGCATGATCGCCATCAATGCAACTCGTAGTGCTTCCAAATTCCCGGCATCTTCAGCCGACTTTTGAAACAGGCCAACGTACTGCTTCAATTCAGTGCCGGTCGGTTGTCGATAAACTACGCGACGAAAATATTGCCCAATCGCATCCTGCAAAACAAGTTCGGTGGGGCATTGCTCGGACTCTGCAATCGCCTTGAAAACTGTTTGCGTCTCAATCAGGCGATCCGCTGACTCGCCAGCGTTGGCAAGCAACACGTTGACCACCGCCGAATCCGCAAACAACAGGGAAGCATAATCCTTGATACCCTGCTTATCATCAACAATGAATGGCTGTCGCAAGCCACGCGAATCTCCACCATATTGTGACTTCACGTTTTCGAACACATGCGGACTCGTCCGCCACAAACGACGCGGTGAAAAAGACTTTGCAGTGACCTCACCACTGAACAGTTTTTCGTGGCTAAGGTAATTACCGTAACTTGGTGTCTTGAGTTTTTCCCGAAAACCTGAGACTGTCCCCATGGCGTCGAAATTTGACGTCAATAAAGCAAGCGTCCTGTCTCGTTCGACGCCATTAAGCTGCGGCTCATCTTTCGGCGGCATTCGCCTCAGGTAAACTTGCTCTTCAATTTGAGCAAGCAAATCCGTCTTGCGATCAATGCTCAACGCAGAGAGATTGTCGAGACGAACCTCTCCTTCTTGAAAATCCTCCGAATGACAATCACTGCAATGTTCTTGCAACTTACGTTGCAGTTGCGTCAGCACAGAATCATTCCCTGCCGAGCAGCTGACGCAGAATGAAAAAATCAGCAACAGTAGAAGACAGACACGCCTAACCACGATCATTTCTTATCTCGTCCAAGTTCCTTGTCTTCCATCAATCAGCCCATTCTTCCGCGATTCACGATCTTATGGAAATCATGGCCATTCGCAGTTCGCAGTTCGCTCACGCAAAAACTCCCCGCAAAGCGAAACGCTTCGGCGTTACCCAAGCAGCCTGTCGGCAGAAGCGTCATATTACCATGCCTCAACCAGTTATGAACACATTGAGTATCGTAATCCCTGATTAAAACGCCGCGAAGCAAGGCAAGTGACGGTCCTACAAGAATGCTCAGAACACCCTCAGCCTAATGCCGCAGTGGCAGGCTTGGCTTTGGCACATGCCAAGACATTTGCGGCACTACGCCATCTTTGATCTTGAGTCTGGGGGCCATCTTTGATCTTGAGTCGGGGGGCAAGGCTCAATGCAATGTTTCGTTCAATCGACCTGGATTTATCACAAGAACGGCTAGATGCACGGCAACGGTCGGATCGTGGCGATCAGCTGGCAACATGCTGCACCTCGCAGATCCACCAAACCACGCACGCACTGCGTCCCCCCCTTGGCCGAGTTACAATACCTCGGCCACGCACCAAGGATTTCTTAGACCTCTGCAATGATTAAAGCGAATCGGCATGCCACGACCACATAAACTTCTCACCCCTACGATCATTGACTACAGTACGCGTTGTACACAAGAGGAAAAAAGTGCGATCGTTGCGTACTGTTGTCATCTCGCATTTTCGGACAAGACAATACGCCGACTGGAGGTTGAATTTGTTGAGGCAATTGCAGGCCAGATGCAAGTCGGTGATCGTGAACTGAGGAAGATGGCTGGGAAAGCTCGACGCCGACGCCTGAAAATAAAAACTCCCGCATCACACGCAGCACGCAGCTTGCTTTTTCACCTTGCAATGCGAACTGCGATGGCAGATACCCAAGCGAGTGATCGAGAGCGCTCCGCTTTAAAACATTTGGCGGATAAGCTTCGAATCTCTGCCGAGGTGGTCAACCAAGAACTCAACAAAATTCAACAAAGGTGCATGCTTCCGTCTGAGAAACCGGCTTCACAGTTAGCACGATCTAAAAACAAGGCTGACAAACCCGCAGCACCCGAAGTCAGCGTGTTTGAATCCCTGTCGCAGAACATGGTTGCCGAAACTCTGCGTGCCACCCTGACTTGTGCAGAATTTTCATCGGCACCCCGCAAACCTGCCGAACTCGTCTACACGCTCACCTCCGATGGTGATACCGAACTGGAACTCATAGGTTCAGGATTCCGCCTACCTGCCGGCGAAACGTTTTCAGTCATCATTGACGGAAAGCAACTATGCGAAATCGACAGTCCATTGAGCCAACACACTCAACCGATCAAGGTCAAGCAACAAGCCATCCCACAAAAGTTCACCGCGGGTGACTCCGTTGTGATTCAACGAAAAAAAAATGCCCCCATGCTGTCCGGCACTTTAGTACCAAACGGTTAGCAACAATCGGGCGCGTAATGAATCAGGAACTCGGGATCGCGGACGATGCATGAGCGTGCAATTGCCGGAATTATTCATTAATCGCCTTCGTCGATTGTCACTCCAGAAAAACATGATTATCTTCCCAGCAATCATAAAACATGCCCCATCGCTGCTTTGAAGAAAACGACACAGCTGTTCTCAACTGAGAGGTGGCTATCGTCTCCGGTCGAGGTTAAATTGTGAGCGCACTCATTTCTTTTCTCGTTGGCATTCTGGCGGGACCCTGTGTCGTTCACCTCACTCAACTCGGCTCACCATGAGTCGCCTCACCTCACCACGAGTCAACAACATGAGACCGCTATTCACCATCATTTCCATTGGTGTGGCCGCCAGCTTTTGGATGGGAAGTGCAAATCCCGGTTACACCGAAGATGACACACAAAGCTCAACCTTGAAAAAGGTTCAGGTATTCATTCTTTCAGGGCAATCCAACATGGTGGGTGCCGGTAAAGTGACGGGTGGCAATAGCCGCTGGGGTTCCGAATTCATTGATCCCGAAGTATCCGTTTACAAGGGCGGCTATCGGGCAGATGCTGACTACGATGCTATGCCCGCCGTGACCACCTTGAAACTGGAACACTTCGGCGGTACTCAACCAACTCCATACCCTGGCGGTGGTACTCAGGTGACGCGAGGGTTTGTTCAAGTCGAGGCCTCTGGCATCTACCAATTTCGCCCCGGTTATGGTGGCTCCATGCACAACGTCATGGAAGTTGATGGAAAAGAAGTTCATCGCATGGAACCGGGACAGGAAGCTGTTCGCCACGACATCAAACTCACGGGTGGTACCAAGGTACCATTCAAGATTACCTACCTCACAGATGACGCCAACGGACTGGGCTGGATCGACCGTCAAGATATCCCAGGCACGTTGGCCACACTTGTCAAACATCAAGGAAAGTACCCCTACCTGATAAATGACAAGGGACAATGGACGCAACGAGACGACGTCTGGTATCGCGGGGTAGTAACAGCCACCGGCAGTCATTGGCTTGGAGTCAAATCAGGAAGAATCGGCCCTGAACTGG
>CAXGRW010000634.1:0-3468 GCA_964012125.1 uncultured Rhodopirellula sp. | reverse complement strand
ATGATCGATCGCTGCATCTACACGATATTGCTCAGGGGCCATGTACCCAATGGTCCCTGCTCGGCTTTGTGTGTTAGTGCCGATTAAAGCGCAGGGAACAGCGAGCCCGTAATCAATCAATTTGATGGATTCTTCCGAGAGCCACATGATGTTGTCTGGCTTGACGTCCCGGTGGACAAAGCCTCGCGCATGAATCTCCTTCAACGCTCGTGCTGTGCCCAAGATTGCGGTGACGATTTGCTTTGGCTGAATAATCAGGTCATTGCTGGCCAAATGCTGAAGTGAGTCACCGTTGAGCAGTTCCTGTGCAATGTAGAGGCAGCCGTCATTTTCCCATGCGTCGTAAGTGCGGACAAGATTTGGGTGATCGAGTTGGCCAGCCGTTTCCATTTCTCGAAGGAAATGTTGATATGCTACCGGGTCATCTTGCCGAAGACCCTTGATTACTTTCAGGGCTACGGAACGTTTTAAATTCGTGTGGCGTCCTTCGTAGATTTCTCCCATTCCGCCCGTTCCGATGAGCCTGAGAACCTCGTATTGTCGAAGTTGACATGGTGGCTTCAGCATGGGGTCAGCCACTGCAGGGGCCGTGTTTTGTAGAAGTTGAATCGTCGGGGAAACTGACTGGGATCTCAGTTGCTCCGTCATCGCAATGGCCGCAGATTTCAGGTGATCGCGGCTGATACTGGCCAGTTGTTCCCGAAGTGCGTCTGGGGGTTCCTCGAGAAGTTCAAGCAGTCTCTGGCATTGTGTGCAGGACTCGACGTGATCGCAAATTGTCTCAAGTTGCTCGCTGGGTAAGTCTGCGCGGTTCAGACCGAGTAATTCATCTTGATTGGGGCATTTATCATTGTCGCCCATTATTACTCCATCGTAGGCTGGCGGATTGAGAACAACTGACTTGCTTTGCTCCACTTATACTTATCTGCAGGGTGTAACATCCCGCTAGTGAAACGTTTCAGTTGGTCGATTCCGTGTCTCCTATCATGAGATCCTTGAGCCTTTTGGTGACGCGTTGTTTTGCTACCCGAACGGCGGCATTGCTTACCCCGAACTGTTCTGCGATCTGTGATGTCGGAATGCCATCGATAGTGCTGTGCCAGAACATTTGCCATGTGCGATCAGTCGTCGACTGCCGTACCAGTTCCAACGCACGGGCCTTGACCTCCTCATTTGCCGCTTGCTCTGCTGCGATTTCCTGATCGCTTCTCTCGGTGGGGGATGGCAGTGATTCCAGATCATGTGGTGGCAGATCTTGTTCAGGCGGCAGGTTTCGGAGACAGTCAGCAACTCGGCGTTCTGCGATGGTTCGAAGCCAGCCTCGGAAACTGCCTCTCGATCCGTTCAAGTCGAATCTTCCGATGCTGATGCAGATGGATCGGAAAGTATCTTGAAGGACATCATCTTCAACTGATGACGGCACGTTCTTTCGACGAATCCTAAACCGGATCATCGGTGTGTATGCGAGAACGAAGTTGTTCCAGTTTTAGCGCGAAAGCTCTTTCAAGTTGACGATGAAGCTGGAACGCGTCGAAAAAGCTTACTGGTAAGTGGTCCGCGCACTCCATTGATTGTCTGTCATCATAATGCCGGCTTTGAGCAGTTGAGGCTTCGCTTGTGTTTTGTGCGCTACGCAGGCTGCTCAAAGTATCTAGCACCCGTCGCATAATGCATTGCAAATCTGCTGGATCGCTTGCAGTACGATTGTAACCCAAACAAAATGGTGACAGGAAAAACGTGGTGCCTTTTTTGTGAAAAACACCCATGCCACTGGTAAGGTGGGGAACGCCGGCGAGTTGATTACGGTTGCCTGTGTCGGTTCTTGGAAGGTACCTCCGTAAGACACTGTTATTTGTTCAGTGAATCAAATGTTTTGTTAACGTGAATTCGTTTGCTTGGTGGTGTACAGGTCTTGTACGCCGGTAGTGGTCGCGGTTTCAGCAATCGGAACGAGTCGTCTCAATTTCTCAGGAGCAGCATGCCATGGTGCGTATTTTGATCGCTGGAATTTTCTGTCTCCTGACGCTTCCGATGGCGCGTTCGCAGCCGAATATTGTCCTCATCATGGCAGACGACGTGGGATGCGAACCGATTGGCATCTACGGTGGCCAGCGTTGGGAAACGCCGCATATCGATTCATTGGCGCGGGAGGGCATGAGATTCAGTCACTGCTTTAGCATGCCAGTCTGTCATCCGTCCCGTATTTGTTTGATGACTGGGAAGTATCCCTTTCGGTTTGACACGAAGTGGGGAGCGTTTCCGCGAGAAGAAGAGCAGCAGTCACTGGCTGCTGTTCTGAAAAGATGCGGGTACCGTACCGCGATTGCGGGCAAATGGCAGTTGTGCTTGATGAAAGACGACCGTATGCAACCCCAACGTATGGGGTTTGATGAATGGTGTCTGTTTGGTTGGCATGAGGGAGCACGTTTTCACGATCCGATGATCTACCAAAATGGAAAGCTTCGAAGCAATACTGCCGGTGAATATGGACCAGAGGTGTACGTGGATTTCCTGAGCGACTTTATGCAACGTAGCAAGCTTGCTGGGGAACCTTTCTTCGCTTACTACTCCATGGCTCTGGCGCATGACGTGACCAATGACTTGCTGACCCAAGTGCCGTATGCCCCCGGAAAAGATCGATGGATGAATTATGGTGAAATGATTCAAAGTCTTGATGAAATGGTTGGTCGGGTGGTTCGTAAACTTGACGAACTTCAACTACGAGAAAATACCATCATTTTGTTTACAGGAGACAATGGAACGGCGGTTCGCTCCAAGTTGCGACATCGGGAGAATGGTAAATATGAATACGAACAGGTTTACTCTATTCAGCACGGCAAACGCGTGCGAGGTGGTAAAGGCACGTTGCTTGACATCGGTACCAACGTTCCACTCATTGCAAGCTGGCGTGGCAAAATCAAACCGGGTGCACAGAGCGATGCATTGGTCGACTTTAGTGATTGGTTGCCGACTCTCGTGGACGTTGCTGGTGGGCATGAGGAACAGGAAAAAGATGGTCGGAGCTTTGCGTCCACGCTCTTTAGGGTTGACGCACCTGCCTCACGAAAATATGCATTCGCCCAAGGACGTGGTAAACGAGCTTGGGTACGCACGCAAAAGTACAAGCTTTACAACGACGGTAAGTATTTCGATCTCACCATTGATCCTTTTGAAAAAGAACCGCTCACAAAAACTAACGGCGATGCGGCAGCCAAAAAGAAATTTCTGGAGAATGTTTTAATGAGCTTGGATCTTCCTTTGAACAGGAAATAAAGGTCGGATCTCTCGTTTGTTAAAACGGAAGAACAGTGGAACGTTTCAGTAAAAAGTTGCTTTGAGCGTTCGATCTCTCTTGCCACGTTCCCGGATGCGGCTGTCCGACAGTACTTCGAAGGTGTTGCTTGGCTCACCATTTGTCGCAACCGTTTTTGGGGCAGCAGCCTGCGAGTTCGTGTTCCTTTAGGTTGG
>CAXGRW010000633.1:0-3479 GCA_964012125.1 uncultured Rhodopirellula sp. | reverse complement strand
GGCTGCGGGCGCGGCTCCGCCCCCTCCGCCGAATGGGTCAGCACCAGCTGCGGGAGCACCTCCGCCCCCGAACGGATCAGCACCACCAGCTGCTGGAGCACCACCAGCTGCTGCGTTGGGCTTGTCATCGAATGGTTCTTTCATCGCTCCTGCAAGAGCGTCATCAGCCATTTTAGTTGGTGCAGCTTGACCACCTACACTCGAAGCAAATGGGTTTGCTGCTGCGGGTGGCGTTGGTGGTGGTGTGACAGGTCGTGATGGGATACGGGGAGCCGGTTTTGCTGCTGCAGAATTTTCAGGTGTTGCCCGAATTTCACCGTAGCGTTGTTGGGATCTCGCGTTGGCTTCTGCCAAGGCCTTGATTCGGGCTGCTTGGCGAATTTGTTCCAGCTTGAGTCGACCATTGCCTTGAAATCTTGCGAGCGATCGACCGATTGAAGGATTTGGCCCGCCTAAAGCTTCGATGCCAGCACCGGCCTGCCAATCTTTAACAGCCTCTTCTGGACGTCCTGAAACGTAGTTGACGATTCCTCGGTAGTAGTAGACACGTGGGTCCTGGCTACCATTCTCGATTGCAAGAGAGAAGAATTCGAGAGCATCGGTCAAGCGGCCACCGTTGTAGGCGTGCACACCTTGGCCATAAGTTTCGGCCAGAATAGTGCTTTGGTTTTGAGCTGATGCGTGATTGGCGTTCAAGCTGCCAATGGTCGTCAATGCTGCTGCAAAGATGGTCAGTGCGTATTTTTTCATCGCGAAAGCATCCTCCCCCAGAAAGATGTAGAGAAAGCCCGAAACCGACAACGGTTTTTCAAATGGAGTCGCCGGTGGGCACAGAAAAGTTGAGTTGATCAATCACCCAAACTGTAATCTTGAGAACCGCCGGCGGCAAACGTTTTTCGACAGGATCGGCGTTGATGTGGGTAATCAGTTGTGCCATATGGTCGGGTTATGACGCCAGCGATCGGTTCTCAAGTTGCTGCAATGCAGGGTTGAAATGACCTGCTGCTATCTAGACGCGACTCGTGACGAGGCCTGAATCATTCAATCCAGCCCCCTCCGAGAACCCGGGTCCCATCGTAAACAACTGCTGCTTGACCTGGTGCAACCGCGAGTTGTGGCACTTCAAATACGGCTGAAAACCGTGTTTGATCGGAGGGATCAACAACGATCTGAGCAGGCTGGGGAGGGGCGTTGTAGCGGATTTGGATTGATACTTGGTCAGGCAGGCCCGTTGGTTCGACTAGCCAATTTGCTTCATTTGCAGTGAGGCCGGGTTTTGCCAGTTGGTCCTTGGAGCCAATCACGACCTGATTGGTGCTGGGATTGATTTCAGTGACGAAGAAAGGTGTACCCATGGCTACTCCTAGCCCCTTTCTTTGCCCGATCGTAAACGCTTCGTAACCAGCGTGCTGACCGACAATTTCGCCATCAGTGGTTACGATCTCGCCACCGGTGTGGGCAGATTTCTCTGGTTCTCGGGCTCGAACGAAATCACTGTGGTGTCCTTGTGTGACGAAGCAGATTTCCTGGCTGTCTTTCTTCCCAGCGACTCCCAAACCGAGTTCTTCGGCGATTTCCCGAATTTTTGGTTTCTCGAATCCCCCGACGGGTAATAGCATTCTGGGCAGTAACTCGGGGCGGATTCCGAACAGTGCATAAGACTGGTCTTTTGCGGAATCGAGCCCTCGATGCAGCTGGTGGGAGTTGGGATTCCCATTGATCGAGACCTTTTGGGCGTAGTGCCCGGTGGCGACGAATTCAGCGTCAACACCATCGGCGTAGTCAAAAAGTCGTCCAAATTTGATCCATTGATTACATCTGACGCAGGGATTGGGGGTTCGACCGTGTAAGTAATCGTCGACGAAGTAATCGACGATTCGGCGAAAATCTTCCTGCAAATCGAGTGCATAGAACGGGATATCCATTCGCGAGGCCACGCGTCTCGCATCTGCCGCGTCAGACGCCGTACAGCAGCCCTGTTTGTGATCAGCTCGTCCTTGAGCCATTCCACCGAGGACCGGAAGGCCGGGCTTCCCATCTTCGACTCGACAGGCTTGACTGGATTCCTCCCCATGACGCATGAAAACACCGATCACTTCGTGACCGGATTCCAATAGCAGGTGTGCAGCGACGCTTGAATCAACGCCGCCACTCATCGCGAGAACGACTCGGGCCATGTATATTTCAACTCCGGTGAGAGGTCATGATTGTTCCCCATCGACGCCAAGTCGGGGGGGGCAGCAGCCATTCATCTGATTTCGATTGCCGACGCTACCGAAATCCTGCCCCACATCATACGCATGGAGACCGTCACGAGAATGGATGCCGAACTGGTTAACCGCAGCAATGAGATTCACGAGCGCCTGAAACAACTTGGAGACTCTCTTTGACTACGCTTCCAAGCAGGGAGAAATCAAGCAAATTGAAGTGAAGATGGGTGATCCAGGATTCTGGGACGACAATGAGTCGGCACAAAAAACTGTTGCAGATCTCAAGTCACTCAAGGCCATTGTCGGCCCGATGGACGAATTGACTTCGTCGGTCGAGGATCTTGCCGCGCTCTTTGAAATGGCAGAAGAAGATGAGTCAATCGCCGAGGAGGTGACGAGCGAGATCGTCCGCCTAGAAAAAATCCTCGAGGAACTTGAGCTCAAGGCTCTGCTCAATGGCCCCAATGATTCGGCTGGCGCTATCCTGTCAATTAATGCTCGCGACGGTGGAACTGATGCCAACGACTGGGCAGACATGATGCTGCGGATGTATTCCGCCTGGGCGGTCAGTGAAGGATACAGCATCGATTTGTTGGACCGGCAAGAAAATGAAGAAGCTGGTATCAACCATGCTTCGATTGCTGTGCGCGGACCGATGGCTTATGGCTACTTGAAAGGTGAAGAAGGCATGCATCGGTTGGTCAGGATCAGCCCTTTCAATAGTGAAGGGAAACGACAAACCAGTTTTGCTGCCGTAGGTGTGTCACCTGAAATTGATGATTCGATACAAATTGATATCGAAGAGAAAGATGTCAGAGAAGACCGCTATCGTGCGGGTGGTGCCGGTGGTCAGCATGTCAATAAAACAGACAGCGCAATCAGATTGACACATCTCCCGACCAACACAGTTGTCCAGTGCCAGAATGAACGTAGTCAACATCAAAATAGAGCAACAGCTTGGAAGATGTTACGCGCTAAGATGGCCCGCCTGGAAGAAGAGAAGCGGGAAGCAGAGGAAGCAAAAAAGTACGAAACTCAAGCCCGTACCGGTTTCGGAAGTCAGATTCGAAACTACTTTTTGCATCCTGATCAGCGTGTGAAAGATTCTCGAACCGGTCACTATGTAGGTAACTTCAACAGCGTGCTGGATGGTAGTGAACTGCAGGGATTTTTTGATGCATTCCTCAGGCTGAAAGCAGGCAAGACAGAGCGAGAGGCCTAGCCGTCGCTAAGCATTAAAAAAGATAGATTGATGAGTGAACTGACTAA
>CAXGRW010000632.1:0-3480 GCA_964012125.1 uncultured Rhodopirellula sp. | reverse complement strand
CCACGGTGGCGTTCCCCCTTGGAACCTCGTCCGTTCAGAGGAATTCGTGACAGCTTTTGACGCAGCAATTGACCAAGCCAATGCCGACATCAAAGTGATCACCGACAACTCGGAAAAGCCCAGTTTCGAAAACACGATCGTTGCGATGGAACGCGCAGGCCGCACACTCAGCAGGCTGGAGGCGATTTTCTTCGTCTATGCATCCAATCTTAATGTGGGCCCCATTCAAGATATTGAAAAGGTAATCGTGCCCAAACTGTCTGAACACGAGGACAGCATCTACCAGAATAAAGCACTGTTCGCCCGGATCTCGGCTGTCTACGAGAGTCCAGCGATGAAGAACGGCAGCTTTGACCTCGCACAGCGTCGTTTGGTCGACGACACCTACAAGACTTTCCTAAGGAAAGGCGCCAAACTGAGCCGCAGCGACAAAGCCAAACTGTCGCAGATGAACACACGACTCGCACGTCTTTTCACAGACTTCAGCCAGAATGTGTTGGCTGACGAGAAAGGCTATGTGACTTGGATCAAAGACAAATCTGAACTCGGAGGTTTACCCGACAGTGTGATTGCTGCCATGAGCAACGCCGCAAAGGACCGAGACAACAAAGGCGGCGACTGGGCCATCACCAACACGCGATCGTCAATGGATCCGTTTCTGACCTATTCCAGCAATCGCCCGCTTCGCGAAAAAGTGTGGCGGAATTATTACAGCCGCGGCGACAACGGCGACAAGTATGACAACAATAAAATCATTGCCGAAATCCTGAAAATACGCGCAGCGCGTGCGAAGCTTCTGGGTTACGAGACACACGCTCACTGGCGAATGGAACCCACCATGGCCAAGAAACCCGAAGCCGCCATGGACCTGATGATGAAAGTCTGGCCAAAAGCACTTGCAAGAGTGCGTGAAGAAGTGGCCGACATGCAGGCCATCGCGGACGAAGAGGGAGCAAAAATCAAGATCGAACCGTGGGACTATCGCTACTACGCCGAAAAGGTCCGCAAGGCAAAATACGATCTCGACTTCAACGAAGTCAAACCGTACCTGCAACTTGATAAACTACGCGAAGCAATGATGTGGGCCGCTACTCAACTTTACGGCCTGAACTTCAAACAACTCAGCGGTATCCCCGTTTTCCATCCCGACGTTACTGTTTGGGAAGTTACCGATGCCGATGGAAAGCACGTGGGACTCTGGTACTTGGATCCCTACGCCCGCGAAGGTAAACGCAGTGGGGCATGGATGACGGACTACCGAGCGCAGGAAAACATGGGCAAGCCCATCACTACCATCGTTTCCAATAACTCAAACTTCATCAAAGGTGCTGACGGGGAAGCTGTTCTTATTTCATGGGACGATGCGGTGACCCTATTCCATGAATTCGGTCACGCGCTGCATGGGCTTCTATCAAAAGTCAACTACCGATCCCAGTCGGGAACATCAGTCGCACGCGACTACGTTGAGTTCCCATCTCAGATCAACGAGCATTGGTTGGAAACGCCTGAGATCCTGAATCAATTCGCGATCCATCACAAAACCGGAGAAGCAATTCCTGAAGCGTTGCTCGAAAAAATCAAAAAAGCGTCCACCTTCAACCAAGGTTTTGACACAGTCGAATATCTGGCTAGCGCCTTGATGGATATGAAATTGCATTTGGCTGGTTCGGATGACATTGATCCCGATGCATTTGAGCGTGAAACGTTGGCCGAGATGGGAATGCCCCGTGAATTGCCAATGCGACATCGGACTCCGCACTTCATGCACATTTTCAGTAGCGACAGCTACTCAGCTGGATATTACAGCTATTTGTGGGCAGATGCCTTGACCGCAGACGCGGCCGAGCGATTCGTCGAGGCCGGCAGTTTCTACGACAAGGATGTCGCCAAAAGCCTGCACGACAATGTGATGAGCATCGGTGATACCATCGATCCGGCAGAGGGATTCCGCAAGTTTCGTGGACGCGATGTCGACACCAGTGCCCTGCTGCGAAAGCGAGGCTTCCCCGTTGACTGAGCTGGAGTAAAAACCAGCTTCTAGCACAGTTGCAGCAGCAAATCCTGCTGCGGCTTGAATGCTATGCTCCCGTCAGACGCAGAACTGATGAGTTTTGAGTTTCGTACTTTTGCCGCGCTGACTCAGAGTCTAAGGCAGGGCAAATTCGAGATGGGATGGATGTCAATGGACCCAAAGCCGCCTGAATACCCAAGCCAAACGACTCCCCGGTAGTCAGCGACCTGCCAGGCGCCGGTACCTGCATCGGGACTCAAAAACCCCACCGATCGCAGCGTTACAAAAAACATGCGGCTTCGGTCGACCGCAGTTGCGTCAACCCTGGGCGACTAGGCAGTCCAGGCAGCCTAGCTACAGGCGTTGAGCGATGGCTTTGCGTAACGGTGAAACGGACTCATATCAGAATCTCAATTTTTCCAACGTGTTCACTATTTTCGCGCACCTGAAATGTTTCCTGCAGTGGTTGCCGATTGATCGTCTGGATGCCTGTTTTCAGCTCATATTGCCATCCGTGCCATGGGCAGGTGACACAACCATGTTGCACGTCCCCTTCTGCCACAGGCCCGCCTTGGTGAGCACACATTCCATCCATCGCGAAAAGCTCGCCCTCATAGCGAAACACCGCGATCACTCTTTCTTTGATCATCACCTCGGTGGCCTGCCCGTCCACGAGAGGCTCACTGAGGTTAACAGGAACCCATTCTCGCGGTCCTTCAGCGTGATCGCGGTGCACGGTGTAGTTGTCCATGGATAACCTGCCACGTCCTGTTATCGGTTTGTTGTTGCCTCGCTACAATCCGGTGCTCACGAAGTGAGGTCGACGATCCGAACATTTCCAAGGAGTATGGCAGTGGCACTGCAGCAAATACACCCCAAAGTCACAAAGTCAGCGTTCAAGGTGCAACCCAAACTGGTCGCATTTATCTTAGGCTGCAGTATTTTTACCGTCTCCGCGTTGCAAGCAGACGATCCCTCCCCGAAGGCCAAAAAAGGCCGGGCAGATACTGCCCAACCAGCTGATGGACCCATCATGAAAGTAACCGAAGTCGAGGGAATCTCAGAGTATGAGCTGAAGAACGGCGTTCGCGTTCTGCTGTTTCCCGATGCAAGTAAGGAAGTCGTCACCGTCAACATGACTGTATTCGTGGGCTCCCGCCACGAGGGATACGGCGAGGCTGGCATGGCGCACCTGTTGGAACACATGCTGTTCAAGGGCACCCCTACGAACCCCGACATTCCAAAGGCACTGAAAGATCGTGGTGCTGGCCGTTCCATGAACGGAACAACATGGATGGATCGTACCAACTACTACGAAACGCTGCCCGCCACGGGCGACAACCTGGAATTCGCGATCCAGCTCGAGGCTGACCGTCTGGTCAACAGTAAGATTCTTGGCGAGGATCTTGCCTCGGAGATGACCGTGGTCCGCAACGAGTTCGAGAGCGGCGAAAACTCACCTTTCCGCG
>CAXGRW010000631.1:0-3482 GCA_964012125.1 uncultured Rhodopirellula sp. | reverse complement strand
ACTGTATCCTCGACGATTTCACCGTCCCGCAGCACCAAGGTTCGTTTTGCATTACGCGCCACATTCTGGTCGTGGGTCACGAGAATCACCGTGATATCCTGCAGTTCGTTCAACTCACGAAACAGCTCGATCACTTCCCGACTGGTTTTCGAATCAAGGTTCCCGGTCGGCTCATCTCCCATCAGGATCGAAGGCCGGTTCACAAGCGCTCTGGCGATGGCCACCCTCTGCTGCTGACCACCGGACAACTGGCTGGGGTGGTGATGGTAGCGATCTGCCAAGCCAACTTTCGCTAGTACTTCCATGGCACGCTCGCGCCGTTCACGAGCGGACACACGAGGCCCGTACATGAGTGGCAATTCGACATTTTCGAGGGCTGACGTGCGATTCAGCAGATTGAAGTTTTGGAAAACAAAACCGAGCTGCTTATTTCTGATTTTAGCGCGCTGATCACGATTCATCGTCACCACTTCTTCACCATCAAGCAGGTAACTGCCATGGGTCGGACGATCCAGACAGCCCAGAGTGTTCATCAGAGTTGACTTACCACTGCCTGAGGGGCCGATCAGTGCGATGTATTCACCGAGTTCAATTTGTCGAGTGACCGTGCGAAGAGCGTGCACTTTGACTTCGCCTAGATCGTAAACCCTGCGAACATCATCCAGTTCAATTAACGCCATTTACTCGTACCTCAACGCATCAATCGGGTCGAGCTTGCTCGCGCGTCGCGCGGGATAGTAACCAAAGAAAACCCCCACGGCCGCTGCAAATCCCATCGCCACCACTGCCGCTGGGATGGAAACGATCATCGGCCAATCAGTTCCCGGCTTATAAATGTTAATTAACACGTTGGCACACATGGATGCACCGGTCCCAAGCAACAGTCCGATCGCACCACCAATACACGACAGCACTACCGACTCGATCAGGAATTGCCGCAAGATATCTTTTCCACGCGCTCCCAGTGCCATTCGAATTCCGATCTCTCGCGTTCTCTCAGTGACCGAAACCAGCATGATGTTCATGATTCCAACACCACCGACAAGTAGAGAAATCCCTGCAATGGCAGAGAGCATGAGTGTCAATGTTCCGGTAATGATTCCGAGTGTCGCAGCAATTTCGGTCGTATCCTGAACACTGAAATCGGGTTCTTCAGAAGCACCGATTTCGTGGCGTTCATAGAGCAGCGTTTCGATTTGTTTAGCCGCTTCCCCCATCTGGTTGGTCCCACGTGCGGAAACCATGATGATCCCGACGTTGTCGAGCGGTGATCCATTGAGTCTTTTTCGAACCGTGGTGTGAGGCATCAAGACCACATCGTCTTGATCATCACCCACCATGTTGGCACCCTTTTTTCCAAGAATTCCTATAACGCGGAACGGAACATTATTGATCCTGATCATCTCGTCCATCGGATTGACAGTGCGAAACAGCTTGGGAATCAACGTCTGGCCAATCACACAGACCTTGGCATTGGATTCAATGTCACTAGTGGAAAAGAAACCACCAGCTTCAAGCTCCCAATTCCGCACAGTCAGGTAGTCTTGCCCGACACCCTGCATCTGTTTTGGATTCCAGTTCTCATTGCCATAGATGATTTGTCCGGCAGTCCCAACGATTGGAGACGCTGCCAACACTGCAGGGCATTCGGCTCCAATTGAATCGGCGTCCGCTGTGGTGAGAGTCGGCGCGCCGGACTGCCTTGCCCCACCACGCCTGGTCTGTCCTGGAAACACAAGAATTACATTCGTTCCCAAGGCTTCAAACTCACCGCTTACCAGCTTGCTTGCACCTTGTCCGATGGAAACGATCGTCGTCACCGCCGCGATTCCAATCACGACACCAATGATGGTCAAAATTGCACGCATTTTGTTTTTCAACAATGCGCGAAACGCAATGCGAACCGTATCAAAGAAAGACATGCTTGACTTAGTCCTTCTTGCCAATGACTAGCTTGTCACCAACCTTGAGATCACCGGAGACCATCTCGGTAAACTTATTCTCCATCAAACCTGTCGTGACTTCGACCGCACGAAGTAATTCACCATCGACCACCCAAACGTGCCGCTGGTTTTTTTTTCGCTGTGCTTCCGCACTCTCGCTCGCTGTCTGATTGGCCGCCTCATCCTTTTCAGCATCAGTTTTTTTCGTTCTCCAACTCGAGCCATCGATCAACTGTCTGTCTGCTTCACGAACCAGTTTCACGTTGTCAGGAAAAAACCGTAACGCGGCGTTCGGGATCTTCGGAACATCATCTGTTGAATCAACTTCAAAAGATATGCTGGCCGTCATTCCGGGTAGCAATTTTAAATCAGGATTAGTGGCAGCAATCACGACGGGATAAGTGACGACGTTTTGAGTTGCAACGCTGCTAACCCGAATCTGCTCAATTTTTCCGTCAAACACTTCATCAGGATGGGCATCAACCGTGAAATCGACCGGCTTGCCTGAATCCTTTGCAGCTTGAATCAGTCCAATGTCGGCTTCATCCACCGAAGCAAACACGTGGACCTTTTCTCGCAGATCAGGAGCAACCACAAACAATTCTGGTGTTTGGAACTGCGCCGCCAATGTCTGACCTGGATTGATCAATCGATTGATGACCACTCCGTCGACAGGCGAAGTCACCTCGCAATACTTCAAATTTGCCTGAGATGTTTCCAACGAGGCCTTGGCCTGCAAGATCGATGCTTTTGCAAGTTTCCGCTGTGCTTGCAATGACTTGACATCAAACACCAATGCGTCCATCTCACGATCAGAAAGAAAATCTTTGTTCTTGTCTCGAAGTCGCTTCCCACGAAGGAAATTATTCAGTGACTGCTGCAACTGCGCTTCAATACGCTCCAGATCAGCTTCGCGTGTCGAAAGTGTCGCATTGTCTCGATCAACCCCAGCCTTGAAGAGTCGTGGATCAACTCGGGCGAGCACATCACCTTGCTTCACTTCATCATTAAAATCAACATTGAGTTCAACAATCGGGCCGGAGACAAACGAACCGATGGAGACCGACAAAACCGGTTGCACGGTGCCCGTGGAATTGACAAAGCGAGTGATGTCGCCAGATTCGATCTCCGACGTATCCCACGTGATCTTGTTGCGTTCACGCCAATAGTTGCGTGCAGGCTGGTATCCCAAAGCCGCCACAGCCCCCAATAGCACCACGACGGTCAGTAATTTTAAAAGAGTTCTCATGCTGAAAGGCAGTTAGCCTTCTCGATCGCGGAAAGTTCCAACAGAACCGTATTTTCGGGGCTGACTGCACCACTACTCGCAACCATCACAACTCGCCCTAAGTGCCCCAACATGACGTCAGCTGATTCCCTGAGGAGCGTCCCCGGTCAGTGACACCGCTTGGTTCGTGGATAGCCGCCACATCATAGGAGAAAAGAGGACCGAAGACAGTATGAAAACTTCAGCATCAAATCACAACGGGATTTACAACCAACGATCACGATACCCGATCTTTACGCTACCCAACAAAA
>CAXGRW010000630.1:0-3493 GCA_964012125.1 uncultured Rhodopirellula sp. | reverse complement strand
TTCGCTGTGCTATCCTTCTGTCCCTGGGAAAGCACGAGTTATCAAACAGTGAAAAACTCTCCATGCAGAAAGAACTGAATGCTCTGTATTCCAGCGATCCTGATCCTGGTCTGCATTCGATCATTGGGTGGTTGCTGCGTGGCTGGGACAGGTTTGAGGCCCTCGAAAAGACTCAGCAGCACGTGCAGGTAAGTGACGAGGGCAGGCTGGATTCGGGGGCTCGGTGGTATAGGACTAGTCAGGGTCAGACATTCGTCGTACTGGAGGCAACGGAGTTTTTGATGGGAGCTCCCGACAGTGAGGCAGGGTTCAACGAACGTGAAGTGCTGCACAGGCAACAGCTCAATCGAAAATTTGCGATCGCATCAAAAGAGGTGACTCATGGGCAATGGCGTGCCTTTTCCCTTGATGTTCCGGAGTTGCAATGGAAGGCAGATAACGATCGACTCGCTGTTGATGGGGCGGTGCTAACCGATGAAGTTCCCATGTTCGGGATGGAATGGTTTGAAGCAGCCCAGTATTGCAATTGGTTGAGTGAGCGAGAGGGGATTCCCCGCGACCAGTGGTGTTACCTCCCGAATGAAGAGGGGCTTTATCGCTCGGGCATGCGAGCAAAAGAAGAGTTCTGGAAGCTGGAAGGCTATCGTTTACCCACCGAGGCCGAATGGGAGTTTGCGTGTCGAGCTCAGTCGCTCGCCGCTCGCTCTTATGGTGTTGCTGAATCACTCTTACCCAACTTCGCCTGGTGCCCTCGGAACGCGGATGGGAGGCTGCACCCAGTCGGTTTATTGATGCCAAACGATTTTGGAATCTTTGATATGTACGGGAATGCCGCAGAGTGGTGTTTTGACGAGTATCCGGAGTCCTTTCTTGAAGCGGGCGAGCTAGTTGCTGACGAACCCTCGGTTCAGAATGTGACAGAAAAGGATTTCCGGCTTGTGCGCGGCGGCAGTTTTAAGGACTTGCCTGAAAGGTTGCGTTCTGCGTCACGGGTAAAGAATCTGGCGGGGGCACGTAACCGATATTACGGATTTCGACCGGTGCGAACGATCTCTAAGTAGCGTTGAGTCTGGGATTGGACTCAAGCTACTGCCTGACATTTAGCGGCTGTTTCGCATGACTGTTGGTCATGCTGGCAATCCCAGCTCACTTCTTCTTACGATTCTTTCCTGGCGTGCGTGGTTTTCGTACCCGGACCGGCGGCACTTCCATGTCATATTGTTTCCAGAACATGAGGTGGAACGTATTGTGCCCGGTCAGCGGGGCATCCTCGTTGACCATGTTGGGAAGTGCTCCGTCGTACCATTGGTCGTAAGCCGCGTTCATCTTTTTCGCAAGTTCAGGGTGTTCATCGATCACATTGTTTTTCTGGGAGGGGTCCTGCTCCATGTCGTAGAGTGTGTTGCGACCTACGAGTCGGAATCGCTGGTTGCGAACCGCGAATCCGTTATCGCGTGATTTTTCAGCCGCTCCCTTTCCCCAGCGTCCTTTGTGGAATACGCGAAAGCGGTCTTCCCACGGTGCGTCGGCATTTTTGAGAAGTGGAACAAGGCTTCGTCCTTGCAATTGGTCCTGCTGTTTCGGGGTACCTTCAGCGATCTCAGCAAATGTGGGCAGGATATCGTAGTGGTTGGCCATGTTGTTGACATCCGTTCCCGCTTTCAACACGCCGGGCCATCTCCAAAAGCTTGGGACCCGTGTTCCACCTTCGTCAACGCTTCCCTTCTTTCCTTTGTGATCTCCGTTGTAATTGGAAGCTGAGGGACCGTTGTCTGTCATGAAAATCAACAGAGTGTCATCCTCGATGCCCCAGTCTGCCAGTTGCTTGGTCAGGCGTCCCACATTGTCATCGATATTCTCGATCATCCCGTAGAAACCGACAGTGCTGCTGCTCATGCCCGCGTCAATGAACTTCTTTTTGTAGGAGTCTGGGGCAATGAATGGGCCGTGTGGTGCATTGGTGGTGATGTAGGCAAAGAAAGGCTTTTTACCTTTCTGTGTGCCCATCCATTCCATCGCTTGGTCAAAGAAAATGTCCGTGCAGAATCCCTCGGTCTTTTCGAATGTGTTGTTGTGCAGAATGGCTGGATCAAAATATTTGTTGCCGGGAGCGTCTCCGCAACTGCCTGCATAGGATTGGCCGATTCCGCCAGCACCATGGATAAACACTTCATCGAAACCACGTTGATCGGGCCGGTAAGGATCTTGGTCTCCCAAGTGCCACTTACCAAAAATGCCCGTCGTGTATCCGGCATCGCGAAGCATCTCGGGCATCGTTGGTACCCCGAGTTTCATGCGTTCACGCTCAAGAATGGTGTGTGTCACACCCACATAAAATGGAGCGCGGCCAGACATGATGGCTGATCGAGTTGGTGCACAGGTTGGGCTTACTTGAAATCTGGTGAAACGTAGGCTTTCATCTCGCAGTTGGTCGAGGTTCGGGGTGGCGAGGTGCGGATTCCCATGCCCTGAAAGATCGTAATACCCTTGGTCGTCTGTAATAATCAGAATGATGTTCGGTTGCTTTCCAAATGCTGGAGCGGCGACAGCTTGGGGTGAGAAGCTGAGACATGAGACGAGAACAAGTGACCAAAGAGCGATGCGGTGCATGAACTGCTCCAAATGGGGTGGGCTGAGAAAGTGAGGCAATAAAAGGGGGTAGACGCTGGACCTGATGACACCGGCGCAGTGTATGGCTGCACGTCGCGTGATATCTCGATCACAGCGGAGTATGTCTGGACTACTCATGATACAAGAAAAACTGATTCACTCCGTGATCAGTAGAAAAGAAACACGCACACGCATGGTGATGGGAATCTGCCCAGGAGCGAGATTTGTGGAGTCTCCGGAGGCGCCTGCTGCACTGGTGACGCTATTGCTCATATTCAAATTCGAACTTCTCAGCCCATAGTTTTCGGAAACTTCTTCGATGGACAGGGGGCGGCCGATCTTTGAGCCCAGTGCGTTCGCAAGGCCTTCGGCTTTTGACTTGGCAGCCAATAGTGCATTTTTTCGCGTGGTATTGCGGTACTTAATCCGTTGGGAATGATCGTAATAGACGCCATTCAAAGTAACATTGGTAAGGCGAGATAAGCCGATCCATAGCTTCGTGTACTTGGTCAGATCTTTGACTTTAAATGAGATGTCAGTCGATGCAAAGTAACCGTCTTTGACTTGTTCGCGGCCTTGGTAAGTCCAGTTCTGACCAAAACGCATGCCCGAGGTTTGAATGGAATTCTGCGGCAGATCTTGTGCATTCAAGAAGTCAAGTACGGTGCTAACAGTGTCCGCGTGTGTCTCAGCAGCCTTTTCAAGATTTTGCTCTCGGTTCTTGACTTGCAGATTCCAGTTCATCACGTCAGGGGTGATTTCTGTTGTTGCAGTCCCACTGACGGTGATATGGTCCGGGGACTCCTGCGCAACCACAGAAATGACTAACTGCGTCGAAAGAAGAGCCGTGAAGATGCACCACTGTAGCTTGTTGGTCATGGTT
>CAXGRW010000629.1:0-3494 GCA_964012125.1 uncultured Rhodopirellula sp. | reverse complement strand
AACCAAGTCGCACCAACCAAGTCGCACCAACCAAGTCGCACCTTTGAAAAGCTGATCAAATGAAGTCAGAGCGACTCCCACGTTACGACTGTGACCAGTCTTACCAGTGGAACTACGACCATCCACCGGCACTGCCGAAACTCACTGTCCCAGAGATTTCTGGGCCTTGGCACTTTTGCGGACATGAGGTCGCGTCTCCGTTGGGCATTTCGGCTGGCCCGCTTCTCAATGGCCGATGGTGCTGCTACTACGCCCAGCTTGGTTTCGACGTCCTGACTTACAAGACGGTCAGAAGCCGGCAGCGAGATTGTTACCCGATGCCCAACTTGCAGCCAGTGAAGTGCGGGCAACTGGATGGCACACTGAATCGCGTTGCGCCGAGCACGTCGATGCAGGGTACATGGGCTGTTGCTTTCGGAATGCCATCAGCGATCCCCGATATCTGGCGTCGGGACATTGAATGGACTCGTCAACAGCTTCCTCAAGACAAAGTTCTGTCGGTATCCGTCGTGGGAACGATGCAAGAGGGATGGGGAATCGACGAACTGGCGGCAGATTATGCGCAGTGCGCGAAGTGGGCAATTGAAAGTGGCGCTGATTGTGTCGAAACGAATTTTTCCTGTCCCAATGTCACCACCTGTGACGGCCAACTTTATCTTGACCTGAAGGAGTCCGCGATCGTCAGCGAGGCAGTGAAATCGGCGATAGGACAGACACCGCTGATCATCAAAGTAGGACACTTCGTTGACCATGACGTGATTCCGAAATTTCTATCCGCCGTTGACAGACATACTGATGCTGTCTCAATGACCAACAGCATTGCAAGCCGCGTAGGCGAAAGTGACAGCGAACTGATGTTTGAGTCCCAGCAGCGGGGCATTTGTGGTCGCGCCATCTTCGACGCTTCGCTTGGACAAGTCACGGCGTTTGCCAAAGCGATTGCGGAGAGCGAATCTAACATCGAAGTCATCGGCTTGGGCGGAATTGAAAAAGCTCCTGACGTAACTCGCTACCTGAACGCTGGCGCCAGTGTTTGCCATCTCGCAACCCATGCGATGGTCGACCCAGCCTGCGGAATCAAGATCCGGGATTACCTTGCAAAACACCCCATACGATGAATCACTGTTCGCCGGCATAGCGTTTGTAAATTTTCTGCAGGCTTGCGGGGGACAAGTCTCCATCATGAATCACTAGCCGATACCTCAAACGCATGGGGGTTTTGGTTGACAACGCGACGGGGTTGCGTCCCGGATAGACAACATTCTGCATGCTCCTTTTGCGTCTCAGAATCCACCAAGGCGATGACAGTTCCGCCGATTCATTCACTCCATTCTCCTCGTTCCCGGACTCAGCCTTTCCCGCACCACGCTTCGCCACTGGATTTTCCGGATGCGACATGATCGCCAACCCACGTTTCTCGTCACTGATGTCGACCCATGGTCCTCCTTGAATTGCCATCTTGGTTGGCTCGACTTCCCCACTATCAAAACGAAACACTTGTTTTGAATTCAACTGAATCCGTGGCGAAAACCCTCCATAACCTTTTACATCGTCGCTGCCACCAATGTGAACGTCTTTCAACATGGCAACCAGCGAAATATCAAAATCAACGAAACGCCGATGTTCCGTTCGTCTGTGAACAACAACGTGCGTTTCTTCCTCTACCACTGGTAGCATGTCACCGTTGAGATCTTTCAGGAGTGGCGACTTCCATAGCGTGACCAGATCGATGCCAATGCACTCTTCACCGCCGCTTTGGACTACGCGAGTTGTTGTTTGCGTACATTGCCTAACAAAATCTTTGCACAGCCACGGGTCACCCAAAATCAAATCACCGACCGAAAAATGATGCCACGCCCAAAACACCCCTCGATGGTGTCGATGATCCTCGGGAAAATCTTCGGTAAAAACTTTGCCATCCAAGTCATACAACGGGTGAACATAGCCAGCACGTGGCCAATCACCATCCAACGAATTCTCCTGTATCTGATACACGAGCACGGGCACCCCATCCTCGGAGATTTCGACAACCTTTCCATTATCTCGTGACCAAAGATCGGCCTCCTCTGCGTGCAGGCGCCCCGAGTCGATTGCGACGCATGCCAGCAAGAACATCCCAATCAAAAAGATAGAGCGCATTTCAATACTCATTTGCTTGCAGTAAGTGCCAGACGTCCTGATGCTTTCTCACGATACCACACCCAAATAGCGGCCGAAATAAACAAAACCTGCCCCGACCCTTTTTCGGCGTCGCCTCGAACTGTGATCTGCGCGGCACTGCTTGCCAGCAAGACTGCGCGAGATCACGTCAGCGATCACTTCAATTTAATAGCTTTTCGGCTCGGACCGATACTCTCGATCTAGTTATCCACAACAGTGTGGTGACGAGCGAGCGACACCCCAAAAAACCGCTATTTCCAGAGCCAACGCATTAGATTCACACTTCGGGAGGGACGATCTAACAGATTTTGCAAGGAACGGACGCCAGGCAATGGCAATCCACGCGCCGCTTACTTACGCTGTGGCTTGGCTGGCAGTTGTTCCCCGATGACGATGTTCTGATCTGTGGCTTGTTTGCGGCGTATCTGCGTCCCAAAGTTGCATGATATTTTGCATTCTTCTGTAAAAACCGCGCCTCAACGTTCACGCTAGTGTCGCCTACACGATGGCGACCTAAGCAAACTCACTACTGGAAATATTCGATGAATCGTTTGATGCTCTCTATGCTCACACTTTGTGTGGCAGCCCTCACCCTAGCTGGCTCCGCGAGAGCCGAAACGTGGACAGACAATACGGGTAAATTTCAAATTGAGGCCGATTTTTCCGGTGTCAACGGAAAGAATTTGGTTCTGAAGAAGGCTGATGGCTCAACCATCGAGGTCCCCATCAACCGTCTGAGTGCCGCAAGTCATGCACGTGCAAAGGAGCTTTACGCCGCTTCCAAAGGTGGCGGTACCGCTGCTCCTACGCCTCCGGCGGCCGCCATGCCAGTGGCACCTGCTATCCCAGCAGTACCTGCAGCCTCTCCCAATGCAAACCCCAACTTCAAGGTTCCAGTTGCCCCCGCGGTTGCACCACTTCCAGCTTTCCCTGAGAACGCGACGCTGCAAGCAACCGTCGATTTCTGCCGTGACCAGTTGATGGCTGGCCACCCTGAAGTCTTCTGGCAAGCCTTGCCCGAAGATATGCGTCAGATGATGGATAGCCAGGAATTCCGTTCGACTCTCGCAGAATCGCTGAAATCGCAGAAACAAACCATGACGCAGATAGAAGGTCTGTTCCAGAAACTGGCACAGGTGTTGGTCACGCAAAAACAATACGTCATGAACACACCGATGTTAGCCCAAGCCGTGCCGCCGGGAATGATGCCCATGGTTCAGCAAGGGTACGACCCTGTCGTTGGAACCGTCTATGAATTGGGAATGTTGATCTTTGATCTACCGTCCATCGACACGCAGACCATGAGTGAAATGATGGACTCACACGGCCCCAAA
>CAXGRW010000628.1:0-3504 GCA_964012125.1 uncultured Rhodopirellula sp. | reverse complement strand
TCGCCCGAGCAAGATTCTCTCACTCACAATGGTGCAATTCTATGGGGGGAGGTCACTCGTTACTGAGTTTGCCATTGAACGATCCGATAAAGCCGTTCTCTCAAGGGCTGGCCTTGGCGATGAAAAGTGTTTTGACATCAGCTTGTTTCAGCCAACGGCAGATCACTTTGGATACGAACTCTGGGCCATTGTCAGTAGTCAATGCAGCCGCGACTGACAATTGCCAGTTTTAGAATGTCTGCTGGACTTATCTTCTTTTGAATTCGAAGTGATCAATTCCCTGGCTTAAGCGTCATGAGATAAGAGATGAGGTCGCGTAGTTCTTTGCGAGTCAGGGAATTGGTAAAGCCGGACGGCATGGCGGTGCCTTTGTTGACACGTGCTTCGATTGTATCACTGGGAATCTCACGGACTTTGCCAGTGGCGAGATCGCGAAGGCCGACGCTGCCGTCTGTTTCTGAAGTCAAATAGCCAGAAAAGGCTCGGCCATCATCAGTGAGGATAGTCGTCATCTCGTACCCTTCTTTAAGCTGCCGCTTCGGCCAAACAACGGACTCGATGATAAGTTCCAGTTGTAAACCTGCGGCGACTGCTGACAGGTTCGGTCCCTTGGAAAGAACACCTTCCGGCGGTGCGGTTTGCTGAACTCGATGGCAGGCGGTGCAGTTCGCCAATGACGACACAAAGACCTGTTTGCCAGCGACAGCGTCGCCAGATTGACGCACCTCCTGGGCCAGTGATCGCACGAGTGATGCGTCATAAGCAACGGTCTGCCCCGCCTGAATTCCCATAAGAGCTTTCAAGGTATCTACCAAAACAGCGTCGTCGTAGCCAGATGCGCTAAACCACCGGCCAATCAGTTTGGCGTCATCGACTGAAACGTCGACCTGCTTCAACGCACTTGCTACAGCCAGGGCCGCCCCACGGTGATTCATGATTGCACCAAGCACAGGGCCCAACATGTCATCATTCCGACGATTGCTGAGCAACGTTAATCCGGCGACCGCGGCTACGTTGATATCCCGTTGGCCAACCGTTTCAAGTGCGGCAAGAACCACAGATTGATTCTGTGTGTTCACGATGAACGGTCGGAGTTGCTTGACTGCCAAATCCGGCGAGACTTCAGCAAAGGAACGAATCGCAGCAGCCAGGACCAGCTCGTCGTCACTTTGAAGCATAGGCTCCAGCAAGGGAATAAGTTGACGCTGATTCCATAGGCCGACAAGCCGTGCTGCTGCTGCACGAACGTTGGCACTTTCGTTGCTAAGCAGCATTGCCAGATTGTCATCGACGCTGCCCGACGGTACTAGTCGCCGCCTTTGGACAATTGCTGGAAGCAACTCAAGTAGTTGCGGATCTCGTATAGCATGGCCAAAGACGGTTTGCAGATCATTCGCGTTACCAACTCGAGCGAGCAGTGCTAAGAGTTGACGGCGTCCTTTTTCCGTGATGGCATCTGACAAGATCAAACTTCGCACTTGACCGGCTACATCTTCGCCACCATACGCTCTCAGGACGTAGATCAGATCCGTGGCGTCTTCAAAGCCAAGTTTCCCTTGACTCAGAGCCGGTCGCCAATAAGGAGCCAACGCGTGGACGGTCTGCGTGAGAGAATGATTGATGAATCGGTCCGTGGGCTGACTGGCAGCTTTCGCGGCTACCACCATCGAATCCGCTACATGGATATCACTGCAGGCAACAATGGCTTCCAGTCGAACGCGGGCGTTCTCATCAGTCACACTGCGTTCGAGTAATTCAAGCGGCGCCTCGAGTCGATCATGCCACCGCCCTACGACCCGGGTGGCGTATGCTCGAGCGTGGTAGTCCTTTGCGACGAGCAGGCGTTCCAACAACGAGCGGTTGACGACCTCGTGCGATTCAAAGACACCGATTGCTTCGTACAGATGATGTTCCAGGTTCGGATCGCTATCGTCAAGGTCGCCAATCCATTTGGTGACAGCCACAGTTGCCTCGTTCTTCGGCAGATCCGCTAGTCGCCGTTTGGCTTGGTAGCGGACGTAGCGCCAGTCGGAATTGAGTTGCTCACACAATTCGGCTGCAGACATTTTGGACAGATCAGGAGCCTTTGCAAGCGGTCGCCCCTTCGCGGTGATTCGCCAGATGCGACCGTGTGTCTTGTCGCGATCAGGATGCCGGAAAGACGCCTGATAATGGCCGATGATCGGATTGAACCAGTCAGCGATGTAAATCGCTCCATCCGGACCGATACGAATATCAACGGGACGAAAGGCATTATGTGACGACGTCATCAAGTTGGGCTGCCCCTTCAGGCGATGGCCAGCGCCGTCCGTTTCCCACTCAAAGCGATTCACATCGCGGGCAAAGTAGCCGGCGATCAGCATCTCGCCCTGAACTTCGTCGGGCAGATGCGGGGACTCCGCCAGTTCGATGATCATCGACTTAACCTGCGTCTGTCCGATCTTCATGTCGTCGCCCCAAAAACTGGCGATTCGATCCGTACACACCATGCCGGGCAGCAACTCGAATACGCCTAACCCGTTTCCCTTCACAAACGGCTCGCCCCAGTTACCGAAAGCGATGCCCCACGGATTCCCCTCGCCGCCCGCGCGACGGAATCCGTCAAGCTGCAGCCGCCGAGGTCGAAATCGCCAAGAACCATGCTCGTCCAAACGGCGGATTCCCCACGGTGTCTCAACTCGCGAGAAGGCATGCAGCCCTTGGCAGAACAGAATCTCCCCACCGGGGCTCCAAGCGAACGAGTTGATATTTTGATGCGTGTCTCCGGTACCGAAGCCGGTCAGCAAGACGCGACGCGTGTCGGCCTGGTCATCGCCATCGGTATCCGCCAGATGAAGCAAATCGTTGCCTTGCCCGATGTATGCTCCACCGTGCCCCAACGCAAAGCCTGTCGGCATGTTTAAGCCGTCAGCGAAGACGGTTGTCTTGTCCGCTCGGCCATCCCCATTCATGTCGGTGAGTATCAGCAGCTTGTCGTCAGGCTCATCCACTGGCTCCGCCTGAGGATACGCCCAGGTGCAGAGGACCCACAGTCGGCCGGCAGGATCCCACGACATACAAACGGGATTTGCCACGCCGTCCGTCTCATCGGCGAACAACTGTGCTTCATAACCATCGGCCAGTGTGAACGATTTCATTTCGGACGCAACAGAGTTGTCTGTTTCCGGACTGGAAACAGAAAGACGATTTTGTGCAACGGCAACTGGATTCACAGAAACCGTCACAAAAGCAAACGCCGCGAATCGCAGGTAGTGTTGAAATCGATTTGTGGCGATCGATCTGCATCGATATTTTTTCAGCATTCGAGTCTTCTTTATTCAGTTTTCAATGTATGTGTGGTTCGAGCATCCTACGGATATTCCTGCCCTTAAGTCTTCAGAATCTCTTCAATCACCCGTGCCCCTTCGACACCCGTGAGCTTGACGTCGAGTCCGTTGATGCTGTAGGAAAGTTGTTCGTGGTCCACCCCAAGTTGATGCAGGATGGTTGCGTGCAGGTCGTGGA
>CAXGRW010000627.1:0-3505 GCA_964012125.1 uncultured Rhodopirellula sp. | reverse complement strand
CGTAGTTCGCTAGGTTGCCCCCGGTGCAGTTTGCTGAACGGTTCACTTCGCTCAACGCTAGCGGTGCCACAAGTCTTTTGGGACCGTCTTAGTTGTGTTTGGTGGGGCAACGAGCATGGTTTGCCGCAAGCGCATGAAAAACGCCCGCGTTGAACGCAGGCGTTGTTCGTGAATCATTGAGAGCGCGGGCTCAGGCAGTGACGATGTTCACTCGGCGGCCTTTGCGATCGAACATGACGTTCCCATCGACCAACGCATAGAGTGTGTAATCGTTGCCCTGGCCAACACCAGTGCCGGCGTGATACTTGGTGCCAACCTGGCGAATGATGATGTTTCCAGCTCGGACAGCTTCGCCACCAAACTTCTTGACGCCACGGCGTTGGGCATTGGAGTCACGTCCATTACGGCTCGAACCCTGCCCCTTCTTATGTGCCATTTTTCCTTACCTGCTATCAGAGATTTCCTGCGGATTGCTTGATTTCGCAGCAATTTAGCCGGAAACCGGGAATTCCTCAAGAGGCAAACCGCTTCAGGAACCACTCTGAGGGGCCACTTTTCCGTGGATATTCCATGATTTGCCGCCAATCGTCGGTTTTTGTACCAAAATCTCAAATGGAGGCGAGCCGGGTGATTTTGGCAGTGCAGCTAACGTCGGTCACGCTGCGTCTTTCTCCTGTCGGACGCGGGCGGGGCAGCCGGCACTCGGCGGGACACAATGGAAGCGGTTGATGCGGGTTTTAACATCGAGTTTTGGTAGGAAAAGTTGAAGCGTCACGATTCAGTGGCCGTGGGCTACTGCAACTTGTCCCGCGTAGCCTCAAACTCTGCATTGCCGGGTTCGGCGTCAATTGCCGCCTGTACATACGTCTTTGCTTTCTGCAGTTCACCCAGGTCAAAATAAGCCTCGGCAGCTTCGTAGTTCGCTCGAGCATCGTTCGGGGTCAGTTTCAGTAACCGAGTGAGCAGTTTGATGGCATCGGATGGTCGCCCATTTTTTCGAAGGCAATAGGCAAGTAGGACCATCGTGGCCTTATCATCCGGATATGCATCGATCACATTTTCCAGGGCAGATATCGCTACTTTGTATTGATCAGTCGCAGAGTAAAGAAGACCAAGGTCGTAGTAGGCGCGTGCCATGTGTTCTTCGTTGTCAGTGATCAGTGCGGCGATCAGGTACGGTTCTGCTTGCTCAGTCATCCCTGAGTTCAGCAGCAGTTCACCATAAGGCAGGTGTGCTCGTGAGTAGTCTTCAATTTCAAATAGTGTTCGGTATTGAGCGTGGGCTTCAGCGAAACGCTCAAGGTTATTCAAGCTGTCAGCCAGCAGAAAGCGGCTCTCTAAATCGTTGGGTGAGATTGCAAGGGAACGTTCTGCAGCCACGATTGCTTCCTGAAATTTTCCGGCCCAGTGATTCACTTTGGCAAGATTCCGAAATGCAATCGTAGTCTCTTGATAGTCGATCGACGCATCGACTCGTTTTTGCACTTCTTCCACGCTTGCGGCAGAGGGTGACTCTCCCTCGATGATCGCATTTGCAATCAGTGCGTCGATGATCCACTCTCCTAAAGCACGATGTATTTCAAGAGTCGGGTGTACGTGGTCAAGGAAGTAGTCATCGCCGAAGCAAGCATGACCGTGTTGTTCGATGCTCAACTGCCGCAGCAGGTTTTCGGCGTCTATCAGAGGAACCCCAGCCTTAGCAGCAACGGAACGTAGTGTTTCTCGTAATGGTTTGATCGCCCGCAAAGAACAAATGTCCTCATTCAATGCGCGTTCAAACGCCTGTTCAGCCTCAGTCCACTCTTCACGGGCGAACAGAATCTGCCCCAACAGAAACTGGGTGTCAGCCGAATTTGGTGAGGTCTCCAGTATCGTGCGGACTATTGTGAGTGCGTCGTCCACTTCACCCGATCGGAAGAGATCCCTTGCTTTGTTGAGTTGCAGAGTCAGCGCAGTGACGTCCGTATTCTCGTCAAAGAGAGATTTCATTGGGCTGGTGCCCCGAAGATTCGAAACAGGCGTGATGAAGGCTATGTTTGCACCGGCAGATTGGGCAATTGAGATCATTCGCTGAAGATTTTTTCCGTATTCACCGATCACCTCCTGACGCCATTCGGCGTCCCGCTCGTATTGTATCGGGCCGACAGAATGATTGAGCATTTCATCGACTTCTTCTGGAAAAGCAGCGGCACTATTAGGAAGCGTTTTTAACTCTTCGTTCTCTTCGGTCGGTGCGGTTTTTCGCATGCGGTCTGTGAGTCGTTGGACAACTGATCCTGTACGCGTGCTTTGTAAGATAGCGCTAAAGTCATTCAGCCAAGACTGGTTTTCGAACATGTGTGCATAGGTTCGGCGCTCCAGGAACTCGTTCTGTGCGGAATAGACGATGAACAGATCTGGTTCATATTGTGCGAGCTCGCTCATGACTGCGGCAACGCGATAACTTGCATAGCTAACGCCCCCTGCATTAATGACTTCCCATTGAACATCAGGCTGCACTTCCACCAGCAATTCCCGCACCCACCGTACATAGGACGCTGAGTCCGAGAATGGCCTGCCAAACGTCGTCGAGCCGCCGACGCAGAAGACACGTTTCGTCCCCAGCGGCTTTTTCTTTGTAAACGACTGGATGTTAAACCAGCTTTCCTTGTTGGCAGCGGTAGTCAGTATTTGTTCGCCCTCTGCGTTCGTTGACGCTGCCAATAATGGGATCTGTTTGGAGAATCCCGCGCTGGGGTCGCGCCTGCTGGCAATCGTCGAAACGCCCAGTAGCATCAGAAACAGTTCCAACACAAAAAAGAAAAACAATGTGCTGGCAGTGCCAAACAGTAATTTCTTCTTCCAGTTGAGGCTTGAGTTGGATGAAGACTTTTGATTGGGCATGTGTTGTGCGCGTTGGCGTTTGTTTAGGACAGATCAGTAGCGTCGTGCCGTCTTCGGAAAACGCGTTCTGTTAACGTGGAAAATTACTTTGGGGCGGGAGTTTTTTCGACGAGTCGGTAGAAGCTTGACGCCCCATTGTGCATGATCGTTTTCTTCTGCGAGTGGTGCGTAATTTGGCGTTCCCTCGAGAGCTCTGTTCGGGTTGAGTGCAGTCGTCGGCACCTCATGGGACAGACGCCGGAATTCACCGTCTCGGCCTGTGCTGGTCCCCAATGACGATGTCTCGCGATTGTAACGCAGCACGTTTCTTTCGCAATCGTTGAGTGATGAGTTCGCGAAGCCAAAATGAGGTTCACTTTGTGATGCTGATCTCAGGTCGGCTCCGACTCGGCACGCAGTTCCATTTCCTGCGTTTGGATTCGGGGGAATTGGTAAGGGGCGGGCGATCGAACCCTGGCCCAAAAGCACTAGCTGCCTTTGCTATCGTTGGCTGCCAGCCAGAGCCCCTTGGGTGACTGAGAGCCTATCAGCGGGTTACTGTCGCATACTGCCTGTTTCCATCCATCAGGTACCAAATTTGGTCTAACGGGAATGCGTAGAAAAATCGGTGGTTTGAGGATGA
>CAXGRW010000626.1:0-3513 GCA_964012125.1 uncultured Rhodopirellula sp. | reverse complement strand
AGGTTTGGATCAAGTACGGCGTCCGGGATAGCAAGTCACTCTCGGTGCAAGCGAATTCGGAGTTCGAACCAGCTTTATTACATCAATCACCTTTCGATCAAGACGGGCCGCACGAGTTTCTTCTAACACCAGGTCAGCATGATTTGTCCATGACAATCGGGGACACCGACGCGGGCTCGCTGCCTTTTCGTATCAAGCTCGATGCAAGTGTCCTAGTTGATTCCCGACTGAGATCAGCATCCCACGCCCGCCAATCTTATTTCCATTGCCCCCAGCAATGGGATTTTGAGAACAGAAACCTAGCGAAGGGTGGGTTGATGAGCGCCACAATGACCCTGAGCGGTGACGCGAAGAACGAATCGCCAAGGTCATATCAGTTTCTAATTTGGCTGAGCGACGAATCGAGTGGATACTCGGCATTTTCGGGAAACCAATGACGAAGAAATCAACCAATAGTCGAATGCTTGACGAGAAGCTCAAGAGGCAGGTGCGAGACACCTTTGTTTTTGGGGTCCTTGTTTGCATCACTCTGGTTTTGGTATTTCTGATCATTCGTATCAAAAAGCCAACGCGAGTTGTTTCCGATCAGGTAGCTCGGAGCGAGCAGAAGCTTCGCAAGTTATTATCGACGCGGGCTGAGCTGAAGTCGATGCGTGATCAAGCAGAACAGGACAGAAATGCTGTAGATGATTTCCTTCAGCATTGTCGCAGCGCAGATGACATCCCGAATTTTGAAGGTGAGCATGTGATTGCCCACCACAACGGCAGAACGTTAATATGCTATGTCCCCGCGGGCGAGCATCGTCTGGAGGTATCTGCTATCTGGAGGGGGGAACCAACGACCGCACCCGAAGATAAACTGCCCAATAATGAGCCAGAAAAGGAGACGAGCTGGACAGTCGCGTTGACCGGAAACACGGGTTACATGCTTGAAGTGCTCACCGACGAGTCGTCACAATTGCTTCGGTGGGAATTGTCGGCGAACAATCCCGGGATTGAGTCTCGCGAAGAGGTCGTTTCCTCAGGATTTTTTGAGCGTGCGGGGAGTGTAGTTCCAAATTACAGTACGATGTCGTACCCCAATCAGGTGCAACGTAATGAGATGCAATTACGTGCCTCCGTCTATGGCTCTGATTTCATCACTGAATGGGAAAAAGCTGCAACAGCGTCAACGGCGTTGTCTCTTTTCGGTGGTAGCTGGAAATCCACGACGAGTGCCGGCCCCGCAACTGAAATCAGAATTTCCGCGAAGTTGTTCAGTGAAGGCCCGGCACACGTTACAGCGACTGATGCGGTGAGCCTCATCGGGTCGGATCTACTGATGCCGTACAAAGGCGGGGGCAAATACGAACTTCGTGCACCCGAGTAACTCGGTGAGTGGTGCTGCCAGCACTCGGTGCAAACCCTTCCCTGATTTGGCAGCAGCACAACTTCGTGACGTGGATTGGTCTTTCATAAGGGCGAGAAAGACGCCCGAGCGATGTTCTGCGCACCTGTTCGTAACTCGCTTCGGTTGGACCACCCGAGGCGAGTTACGCAATGGGCCAATTGCAGGCGGTCGTCCACACCGAAAGCACTTATGCAGCTTCATAGAACAGCGACTCAGCCACTGATCTGGCTCCATCTCCGCCGCTGCTCCCGCCAATTCACTGATCGAGAAACGGCTCTTAATTCACGTTCAGTGATCGGATCACGACCGGAGGTGATCGGTGGATGGAAAAGGATCGCGTCTTGGATGCTCGGGCAAAGATAGAGCAGGTTCATGATTTGGGTCAGCCGAGGGCGAGTGACCTGGCCGAGTTTGGCGAGTTCGGCTTGGGAACGGACGGCGCCGGTGCGTAGCAAGTCGTCAAAGTGGATTGCCAGGGCCATCAAACGCGTGATCCGCGGGAGACGGCCGACTGGTGGCGGTGTCGGGGCCGTGCCGGAAACGACGGCGCGGCGGCCGTGGTTCTTCCGCTGGAGGTTGAAACTTCGTTTGACGGGCGTGGTTTCGTTCATGTGGTTGGCTCCGAGGTTTCAGTGGCGGTGCCAAGCGTGACAATGCCGGTATTGTGGAAGTGAATTTCGACGCTGCCTTGGACACCGTCGTAGTCAATGCGGGCAATCAGAAGTTCGATCAAGGCGCACCGATCTTTGGATTTCATCGTTTGCCAAAGTTCGTCAAATCGTGCGAGCGAATCAGCGATGTCGCTGCGGAGTGGGCGTGGGGTCAAAAAAATTGAACGAACATTTCCGCCGGTGAAATGCGCGGTCGCGTGGTTACATGGGGCCAGATTCTCGGTCGAGATTGAGTTCAGACAGCGCGACGCTGGCCAGAAAGTGAGGCAAAACGGCGGCACCGCGCAGCAGATATCGCTCCGATTGTTTTAAGACTGGCGTGGTGCGGAGCGAGTGAAGGCCGAAGCTAGGCAGCGCGGCGATAGGAGCGAAGCAAGCCACCAAGACGCTCCGTCGTTTCGATCTCAGCTTTTATGTCAGGCGGACGGTCCATCGGAACGATCAGCTCGTTGTCCAAACCCTGATGATTTCGTTCTGTGTGATAGTGCGTGACGAACGCACCGACGGCTTTGCGCGTCGCGGTCTCGCCGAAGAGAATCAATCTATACAGGCACTCGGATTTCAGAGATCCGAAGAATCTTTCCAAGTGCGCATTCAAGTTCGGGCTTCGCGGTGGCAAACGAACTGGTTTCACGCCTTCGCGTCGCAGGCAAGCACGGAACGACCTGCTGAACGTCGCATCGCGGTCCATAATCAAGTAACTCTTATCCTTGAGAAAGCCGTCCTCATGGCTGGTCAGCTCGAGGGTGATCGTTTTCATCCACGCTTCGTTCGGATTGGTGGTGCAGCCCGCAAAGTTCACACGACGTGTCTTCAGCTCCATGACAAAGAGAAGGTAGAACGTTGTCAGGCCACGCGTGGTCCAGGCTTCCACCGTGGTGAAGTCAGTGGATGCCATTACGTCCCAGTGCGCTTTCAGGAATGTTTCCCATGATCCTGTGCGTTTGCGGTCTGGTGCAGGCTCGATGCCGTGGGCTTTGAGGATGTTGCCAATGGTGGAGTCACAAAGATGGTAGCCGACGTTCGATAACGCACCGCTGATACGGTCGTAGCCCCAGGTCGGGTTCTCTTTTGCGAACTTGACGGTCAAGTCAACGATCACTTGTCGGGTTCTTGGCCGACCTGTCTTCTTCTGTTTGCGATCTGAGTAGTCCCACCTTTGAGCGACAAGTTGCCGATGCCATCGCAGGATTGTGTCCGGTGTGAACAGCGTGCCGACCTTCTCGAGTTGTTTGCGGCCGAGGATTTTGCCTTTGACGGCCAAGCGATATCGCTGGTCATCGGTTAACAAGATTCGTTTCTTTCCGAGCTTTTCTTTGAGAACGGCATTCTCGGTGCGAAGGTACTCAATGACTTCTTGTTGTTGTCGATTGATCCAGCTGGCAAGAATGATCAGCATCAACTGCCACGGTTGCAGGGCGAATTTCATCGGCGTCTCAGGGATTCGGAAAA
>CAXGRW010000625.1:0-3526 GCA_964012125.1 uncultured Rhodopirellula sp. | reverse complement strand
CGAACCCGATCGCGAGCGAACAGCAAAACGATGAGCCACCTTGCTTGGGAAATCCGCATAACGCTAATCTCGATTTTTGCTGCACTTGCAGGTTCAAACTGCATTCTATTTCTCAAGATGCGTTACTTCTCTGGAGCCGACGACACCTTGATTCGCCATCGCATCCGAACATGGTGGTCGTTGGCAGGACTGTTTTCACTTGCGTTGTGCTTATCGCCGAACGGTGGGGTAATTTTCTTCGGATTCATCAGCTTCTTCGCATTGAAAGAGTTTCTTTCAATGTCGCCCACAAGACGCGCTGACCGCCGAGTTCTTTTTTACGCTTACTTGTCGGTGATTCCCCAGTATTATTTCGCTGCGACTGACAACTACCAGATGTTCCTTGTGTTCATTCCCGTCATCATGTTTGCGTGGTTACCCACGCGAATGTGGATGATCGGCCAAGGTGATGGATTTCAGAAAGCTGCAGGAACATTACTTTGGGCGCTCATGATCACGGTTTACAGTCTGTCTCACACTGCCTACCTGCTGACCATCCCGTTGGGAGAACTCGCATCCAAGGGAAAGAACGATGCACTGAGTCTTGCCGAACAACACCCAGGCCCCGGCCTACTCATTTTCCTGATCATCGTGGCTGAAACAAATGACATCTTCCAATACTTATCGGGGAAACCTTTTGGCAAGAAGCAGGTGTCGCCCAACATCGCCCCTGGAAAGACCTATGCCGGCTTAATCGGCGGGATCACCATCACAACGTGTTTGGCAGGTTCCATTGGTCCGTTGATCACTCCGATGGACCTTGCTCACTCGGTCTTTGCCGGATTCATGATTGCTTGCATGGGTTTTGCAGGGGAACTCTGCATATGCGCCCTGAAACGCGACTTGAAGATCACAAACTTTGGCGCGACGCTTCCTGGTCATGGAGGTGTGCTGGACCGCGTCGGAAACTTGATCTTCACAGCACCGTTATTCTTCCACTTCATTCATTACTGTTACCACCAATGAACCAAATCCTACGAATAGCATTTTTTGCTTTGGTCGTACGTCCATTGATGATGATTGTCTTGGGAACTAATGTACGACGTGGTGAACTGCTACCAAGTTCTGGGCCGGCAATCATTGTCGCAAACCACAATAGTCATCTCGATGTATTCGCTCTCATGAATGTGCTTGGCCTGAAACGTCTGCCGAGCGTCCGACCCGTTGCGGCGGCTGATTATTTCATGACACGGCGACTGCGACGCTGGTTTGCGACACGTATCGTCGGAATCATCCCAATAGATCGAAGCAAGATCCGTCGCGACAAGGGAAAACATCCGCTGGACCCTATCTCTGAGGTACTCAAGAAGGATGGCATCGTTTTGTTATTTCCTGAGGGCACACGGGGCAAACCAGAGGAAATGGATGAGTTCCAAAGTGGTGTTGCTCATATTGCGCGACGACACCCGGAGATACCGATCACACCTGTATTCATGCACGGTCTCGGTAAAGCATTACCTAAAGGCGAAGCATTGCTGGTGCCATTTTTCTGCGACATGTTTGTGGGGCAACCACTCAACAGTGAATTGAAAAAACGTGAATTAATGAATCAACTCAGCGAGTCGATGGATGAACTTGCTGCAGAACTGCCAACTGAAGCTTGGGACTGACAACAATCACGCCCCGCCATCATGCACCTACCCGATCACTTACGCTAGCAACGTTTTCTGCTTCTCACGAGTCAATGTCATCGATAGCATGATCCTCAGCATCGATAGCGTAAGCCTCTTTTTCAAATGGATTGTCCCGATACCCATCCTTGCCTTGCAGGTAAAGAACTGTCGAAGCAAGAAGATAAGCCGGAACGAACATGATTCCCCAACGCTCATACTGGCGCACATGGACGCGTTCATGTGCTCTTGTCAATCCCAACAATTCGTGGTCACGGGCCAAGACGACATGTCCCAGAGTAATTGCATTTGCAGGTACGGGCAATCGCTTCAAGACACCGGCGATTGCCGGACTGTGAACTTCACACACGCCATCCACAACTTTGAATCGGCCTGAGAGAAGCAAGCCACATGTAATACCAAAAAGCGTGTAGGGAAGCGCCCAAAGACAAGCGAGAAGTCGAATCAATCGGTGCACACGATTACCCTCTAAACCGAGAACAGCCCGGAAGCGAACACATATCAATGTGAACGTTGCCCAGGCTGCTCATGATTTAACCAGATATCGACGTGGGCCGACATGCATTTCAGTGATTATGCGTCAACGAAATCTTCGGACTCTTCAGTCATCGAATCCGCACTGCTCTCATCTTGTGCCAGGACTTCTTCCTCGAATCCAAGGGTCTCTGCTTCTTCTTCTGTCAGTTGGTAGTATCCCAATGACCGAATCACTTCGAGCACTTCGCTGCATGTAGGAAACATACGTCCCGCGTCACGTTTGTAGTCATCCATGGCACGCATGAATTCAATTTCTGGATTGCTGTAATCGCGTTCACAGGTTGTTGGATCGATGTGGCGGCGACGTTGCTTCTTGCGTCGCTTCTCAGCGACAACACCAGTATCCAGGTTATCAGCATTTCCCGCGTCGCTTGTGGTGTTGTCGGCTCTGCGATCGGCAGCACGTCGCTCGAGAGTAAGAACGTTTTCTTCGGTGATTTGATCGATACTGGAATCAGTCATGTCTATGTCCTTGAATGGTGGGAAAGTACCGGACTTTTCCGTGGCCCCGTGTAAGAAGGCACAGAGTGGAAGGGTTGCAGAAAACAGTAGCACACCGATTGAGTAAAACTGGGTGATTAATGCGGAATTGACGACCAGAAAAGCCTGAACAGTCAGGTAAGAACGCCACCTGTAATGACTGTAACGATTGGCAAGTCGCGCAGCCCAAATCGTCTGCACCAAGGCTTCAACCACTGCGGTAATTCGCAAGGTTTTCAGTGCGATTCGATCTCAGTTGAACCTTCGACTGGCTCTTGCGTTCCCTCAGGCAGCCACCGACGGGCAAGTCCTGCCACCACGATTGGGATGGCAACCGAGACAGTCAGTGCTAAGGGCAACCATTGATGGCGTTCGGCGTAGTCCCCAAAGGCTGCATAGGCAACTGCGATCCCAAGGTTGCTTCCAATGATCGCTGGTATGAATCGTCGCCATGCCAATTGATGGATTCCTGCCATCAAAACACTGGCCTCAGCGAAGACCGGCATAGCTCTTGTCAGCACGAGGACCAGCGGTCCAAAACGATCACTGACTTTTCGAATCCGCTCAAGATCTCGCCCCCGCGAGAAATACAGTGCAAACGCCTGACCATACCGCCTGGCTAACGCAAAGCCAATCATCGCTCCCAAGTTCATTCCCAGCCACGTCGCCAATGTCCCCCAAAACCAGCCCAACTGCCAACCGCTCAGAGTGCTGATCACACTGGATGGGATCGGAAGCAGGATATCCGTTGCCAACAAACCCACGATCAATGCAAATGTGGCAGCGGGTTCAGGAGGATTGTCTGCCAAGCCTCTGAGCCAATCGTTCAGTTGACCTCC
>CAXGRW010000624.1:0-3539 GCA_964012125.1 uncultured Rhodopirellula sp. | reverse complement strand
TTAGCGGATCAATTTCATCCGCTTGAAGTTCGGCAAAAACGGAACAGGCGAGTTCCACGAGTGAGGCCAGAACACCACCAGAGCTTTGCCTACCAATAAATCACGCGGCACAAATGAATCATCAGACCATGCCCAGGCATCCTCATTCACGCCACGCGGAAGAGGAATTTGAGGCTTGGTTCCTGCCCAACAGCGTGCATCCAGACTCTCAGGGCTGTTATCACCCATTGGGAAAAACTGGTCTTCACCAAGGACAAACTCCACCGTCCTCCGAGCACTCCAACCTGGAAAGGTATTCCAACTGGCCGGGTCAGCGAGAATCTCTTGAATTTGGATTGGTCGGGAAACAGCACCGTCAGTGAGCTGCCACAGCAAGTTCATGTCGTAATCATAAATACCAAAGTCGCTACTCGTAGTAGAGATGTAGTACTTATCACGATGAATGCGTAGAGATGTCACCGTTGCATCACCTCCTCGAACCGCAAGTCCTACCGGCGCACCATCCAAGGGGTGCTCGGGAAGATACATGGGATGATCTTCTTCGACCGTACGAAACTTTCTAGCGTCAAAGGTGGTAGGGCGATCAAATTCAACCAAAGAACCATCAACCCAAACCAGCAACTGATCATCACAGTTGCTGAAGCGTATGTCGTGAAGCTCACCATTCTTGACGGAAGTGATCGCAGTTGGCACACCCACAGTACCGTCTTCGGCTGGATTGAACTCGCGTGGTTCAACATCATCAATTGCCAAGCTTGCTTGCCCGCTGGCCAAGTCAAATCTACAGCGGTACTTAACTCCTGCCTCAACCAACTCGAGCATCAATTCCTTACTGTCATTGGATGTCTCGACTTGAGCTTCCACCATCAAATCCCCGACCCAATCCATACCATCGCGTCCGAGCCCTTGTTTACCTTGGTCGGCTCCACCCCAGCGCGGCATACGCCCAAACTGATCAACGCTTTCCCCTGACTTGAAGCTTGGTGCGAACTCGCCCTGCGAGTAGCCACTGTTCATCATTCGAGAAATCGGTGATCCACCGGAACTGGAGGGCCGGTTTCCATACACCGCACTTGCTGGCACGAGCACATAGGAACCATAGGCATAAAAATCAGTAATAGCGCGACTGCTGTAAGGATTAACGTTGGCCAGTGACCCACCCGATCTTGCCAATTCCCACTGCTCGTCGGTCGGCCAACGGTGAAAATAACGAAGCCATTCGAAACGATCTGGATTACCATTTTTCAGAACGGCTTCCATTCCATCGCCAGTTCTCGAAATCTGCCAGGAGTCCTCGGGTGGTGTTTCGGCTTTTTCACGCCAAGGCTGCCAACGACTTGGATAGTTGGCAGCGATCAAATCCTCTGATTGATGATCCGTGTCGTAAACCAATTGACGCATTGCCAGCAGTTTGTCCGCCGGCTTGCGAAGAATCTCACTCTCTTCATCAGTACCGGTCGTACTTGCATAAACATCACCATGTCTGATCGTGAGAGTCTCGTTGGGAAGACCCACCAACCGTTTGATATAATTCTGTTTTGGGTTTCCGGGATACTTAAAGACGATGACATCCCATCGTTCCGGTTCATTCAGCGTGTAAGTAAATTTACTGACCAGAATCCGATCGCCGTTGAACGTTCTTTCATTACTGTCATTCACAAGATCGAGCGGATTGACGTAACGACAATTTGGACAGATGCCAGCGACGACGACATCATCAGTGCTGCTACCAGAACGCTCCCGACTGGCACCTACTTGAAACGACGTACCGCATTCATCACAAACCAAATCCTTGTGGGCTCCCATCAGCGTGGGTGCCATTGACCCTGTAGGTATGACAAACGCTTCGGCAAGAAATGCGCGAAACAGAAGAGCAAGAATGAACGCCACCACAAACGCTTCGACCGTTTCCCGTTGAGCAGCAATGCGAAAGGATTCTGCCCGAATCTCGGCGGGATCCCGGTTGTCCTTCGCAGGCTTGCTTCCGGAGTTTTTCGTATTACGTTTGCCCATGGATGGTTGCGAGAAGTGTTCTTAGGTGTTGATTGCAAATAAGGGAGGCCGCATCCTAGCTATTCTACGTGCCTTGCGATACTTCGATTCAGGGCATGATCGTGGAAACCAGTGGTCAAAATCGACGTTTTTGATACTTTCCCCCGCTTCAGCGGGTCTACATTGCTGTCATTGAAACTCTTTTCGCCCCGTTCGCCCGAATCTTTGTCAGACGCTGGCACCAATCGCCATAATATCTTGGAATATTGAATCTGACAGACTTGTGAAACCACCACGCCTCAAACAAGTTTGGTGAAAACACAGCCAAGTTTGGTGAAAACACAGCCCACGCTGAGAAGATCACAGCCCGACAACCCAACGCGTTGATCGAGGAATCATTTCATGCAGTGTGGCGACTCTCGCGATCCAGTTAGCGGTACGGATCAATCCGCGCGTCTGTTTTCACCGCTCCCGCTGATTTCTTTGGCAATGCAATCAGGACTGGGACCATGCACTCTGTCTGCCTTGCTTGATAAATTTGGGACTGCAAAATCTATCTTGGCCGCCTCATCTTCAGAACTTCTTTCCATTCATGGTGTGGGAGAGAAAACAGTCAAGCAAATTCGTGAGGCGAATGATCTGGATCGGGCTGCCGAAGTATTACGTTGGTGCGAACGGCAAAAAACAAACATCGTCCCACAGATGTCAGCTTCCTTCCCCCGCTGGCTCGGAGAACTCCCAGATGCCCCGGCTCTTCTCTACGTACAAGGTGCGTTGGTTCCGAAGGATCGTTTGTCGGTTGCAGTGGTCGGAACTCGACATGCGACCCCCTACGGATTAATGCAGGCCAATCGCTTCGGCTATGGTTTGGCAAAGGCTGGGATCACAGTCGTCAGCGGCCTGGCTCGAGGCATCGATGCAGCAGCACATCGTGGAGCTCTTGATGCTGGTGGACGAACCGTGGCGGTCCTCGGCAGCGGCCTCGCGAAGATCTACCCAACCGAGCACGCAGAACTCGCCGATGAAGCATCGCGTTCCGGGGCAGTCATCAGCGAATACGCTCCCTCATGCCCACCGCGATGTGGACAGTTTCCTCAACGAAATCGACTGATCGCGGGTCTCACACTCGGGACACTGGTAGTCGAGGCGCCTGACCGCAGTGGAGCGTTGATTACTGCACGTTTTGCTGGTGAATTGAATCGTGATGTCTTTGCCTTGCCAGGTCCCATTAATAGCCGGGCATCCCGCGGTTGCAACCAGCTGATACGTGATGGGGCTATCCTTGTGCAATCAATCGAAGAACTCATCGATGAACTCGGCCCTATGAGCGAAGCACTCCCCACCACGAGTGGGCGTTCAATACGCAACAGCAGTGAACTCAATTTGAACGAGATCGAAAGCTGTGTCCTGAATGCCATCGAACCAACAGGCAACTTGATTGATGAAGTCATTGCCAACACTCCGTACACCGCTCAGCAAGTACTCGCTGTGATCAGTGTTCTTGAAATACGTCGCTTGATTCGCCGACTGAGTGGCCAATATGTGTC
>CAXGRW010000623.1:0-3549 GCA_964012125.1 uncultured Rhodopirellula sp. | reverse complement strand
CGCTACTCCGGCGGCCGCAGCAGACGGCCAAAGCGATGCAGGGACAATCACGGTCAATGCACCGATGGTTGGTACGTTCTATGCCCGAGCGAACCCGGAGTCGGATCCATTTGTGAAGGTCGGGGATATGGTTTCCGAGGATACAATCGTCTGTATCGTCGAGGCAATGAAGGTGTTCAACGAGATTCCTGCCGAGTGCAGTGGGAAGGTCGTCGAAGTCCTGGTGAAAGATCAGGAAGCAATCGATTTCGGCAAGCCCATGTTTCGTGTTGAGCCGAACTAGTAGCAGACCAATTGAGGTGCCGCGATCACGCGGCTTTACTGAAACGTGGTGACGTCACCCGTTTGCGATCGCTGCAGAGCCCAGCTTGAAGTCTGGCCCCGCGGGTCGTTATATCTTGTCCCTTGCGATTCCTTTTCATCGTTTATCCGTGTTTAAAAAGATACTGATAGCCAATCGTGGCGAAATTGCCCTCCGCATCATTCGCGCTTGCCGAGAGATGGGAATTAAATCCGTAGCCGTCTACAGTGAGGCGGATGCGGATTCCATGCACGTCCAGTTGGCGGACGAAGCCTATTGTGTCGGGCCTGCCCGCAGCATCGACAGCTACCTGAAGATTGACCAGATCATTGCTGCTGCTGAGGTTGCGGATGTCGATGCGATACATCCGGGTTACGGCTTTCTCGCTGAAAACTCCCATTTCAATGAGGTTTGTCGCTCCAGCGGCTTCGAATTCATCGGTCCCAGCCCCGATGCAATGGAAAAGCTTGGTGATAAAAACACCGCCAGAGCGATGGCGATCGCCAGCGACGTTCCCGTTGTCCCGGGCAGTGACGGCCTTGTCGAAGACGACAAGCAAGCACTCGAGGTTGCTCGAGGAATTGGATACCCGGTCTTGATCAAAGCCACTGCCGGAGGTGGCGGAAAAGGCATGCGTGTTGCCGAGACCGAAGATATGCTTGTTTCCGCCTTGAACCAGGCTCGGACAGAAGCTCAGGCCGCATTTGGAAATGGCGGAGTCTACTTGGAACGGTATGTTGGAAATCCCCGGCATATCGAAGTGCAGGTGATTGCCGATAATCATGGGAATGTCGTTCACCTCTACGAGCGAGATTGCAGCGTCCAACGAAGGCATCAAAAACTGATCGAAGAAGCACCGAGTCCAAATCTGCCCGAAGCGCAGCGGAAACAGATTTGTGATGCCGCAGTGCGAATGATCCGAGGTGCTGATTACAGCAATGCTGGAACCGTCGAGTTCATTGTCGATGAAAACGATGATTTCTTTTTCATCGAGGTGAATGCTCGTATTCAGGTTGAACATCCTGTGTCTGAAATGATCACTGGGGTGGACCTGATCAAGGCTCAGATTTCGGTAGCCGCCAACGAGCCGCTGCCGATGACTCAGGACGATGTTCGCTGCACCGGACATTCCATCGAATGCCGGATCAATGCCGAAAACCCTGATAAGAACTTCCAACCCAACCCAGGGAAAATCACCAAGTTGTACACGCCTGGTGGCTTGGGAGTGAGGTTCGATTCCCATGTTTATGGTGGGTACAATGTGCCACCGCATTACGATTCGATGATTGGCAAGTTGATCGTCTATATGCCCACTCGCGAGGAGGCAATCGCAACCATGCGACGCGCCCTGAACGAAATGCAGGTTGAGGGCATTGCCACCACGGCGGGTTTTCACGACAAGGTGCTGCAGCATCCCGAGTTCGTCGAAGGGCGGCACAACACCAAGTTTGTTGAACGCGAGTTCATGGATTGATTTTCGCTAATGCTCAATGTCTTTGGTTCTGCCGATCCGTTCACGATTTTATTGGCCCTCGTGCCACTGATTGCTTATCTGTTGGTGATCAGCGCAGTGCGATTGTCGGGCCGTGCGTTGGTGACCACGGGTGGAAGAGATATCGCGGCGCTAGCCCTTGCCGTGTCAGGTTTGCTTGCCGTAGGGCCAGCGGAGTTGTTCTTTCCATCTGCCGCTGCCACTGTTTTCGGCCCTGCTGTCTGGATTGCCTTGGCTGTCTTCTACGGCCTTAGCGTGTCACTGATTGCACTCAGTTTTCCGCCTCGCATCGCTGTGTATGGGCGGACGGCCGAGGAACTGTTTGAGCCGCTGCTGGCCGCCGCCCAAACGCTCGATGCCAAAGCATCGGGGGATGCCGGATTGCTTCAGGTTACCTTGCCCGCATTGGGCATACATTTGAGAGTTGATGGGCATCGCGGGATTGATTATGCCCAAATCGTCGCCTTCGAGCCTAACGTCTCACTTAGATTTTGGAGCAAACTGTTGGGCGCGACGCGCGCGAAAGTACAAAGCCAAAACAACCCATTCCCGCGCCGTGGATTCGCGATGCTCGGATTCACGCTCATTCTTGCGGGTGTCCTTCTCACTCAAAGTTTCGGACAACAGGAACTACTGGTGCAGGGCTTTCGGGATTGGTTGTGGCGTTAATATTACCAGCGTAAGCTGACCGAATTGTCTTGCAATTCCATTCTCATTCGTCAGGATTTCTGCAAAGTGCAAGCAAAAGATATCAAGACCGGCACTGTCGTGGTGCACAACGGAAACCCCGTCATCATTCAAGGGATTTCGGTTCACTCACCCTCAGCTCGAGGTGCTGCCACGCTTTACAAGTTCAAGGCAAGAAATGTAGTCACCGGCAATAAGGTCGATCTGACGCTAAAAGGCACCGAGTCGCTGGGGGAAGCAGATTTCTCGCGACGAAATGTGCAGATGATGTACTCCGATTCCTCCAGTATGTTTCTGATGGATCAGGAAGATTATCAGCAGTACGAACTACCGCTCGAAGATATTCAGGAGCAGCTCCCCTACATCACCGAAGGACTCGAGGGGATGCGGGCGATGATCTATAACGATGCGTGCGTTGGCCTCGAAGTTCCCGCTTCAGTTGAACTCCTGATCACTGAATGTGATCCAGGCGTGAAGGGGAACTCGGCCACCTCAAGAACAAAGCCTGCAACGCTTGAAACGGGACTGGTGGTGCAGGTTCCGGAGTACATCAAGCAAGGTGAAACACTGAAGATCGACACCCGCACAGGTGAGTATTTGTCACGCGCCTGACTTGCGGTCACTCGCACCTCAGATCGGGGGCGATTTGTACAGTGAATCGATTCGCGTACTTGATCCTTGGTTTATGTTGTCGGACTCCATCGTTACGCGTGCTTCTCGCGTGCAGTTGGTGGGGCGGCTTTTCGTTGCGGGGACAGGAAATGCGAACATGCCAACGTGTTTTACGCACCGCTGGCGGCTTCAAATGTCCGGGTTGGCTGTGAATGCCCCGCATAGTGCAGGTTGGCAATGTGATTTGGGGGCCGCGTCCTTGTCGGGGTTTTGTGCATTACATGCTCACGTTCACACTTGTTGGTACCCTGTGCTAAACTACGAGTAGATTGACGTCTCGAGTGGTTCCAGATTCAGATGCTGTTCATGTAACGCATTGGAGCTGAAGTCGAGAGGTCTCCCACCCTATGAACCCCAGCCGGACAAATTCAATGCAGAGTAAAACTCCCGATTCAGG
>CAXGRW010000622.1:0-3559 GCA_964012125.1 uncultured Rhodopirellula sp. | reverse complement strand
GCTGCTAAACGGCGATGAAACGGGCGTTCCAGGTTCTGACCAACAATCGAAAACTCACCATGCGCCTCGGGCCAAACGATGCATTTTCTTGATGATGGAGGGTGGGCCTTCACACCTTGATACTTTCGATCCCAAGCCGGAGTTAAACGAACGTCACTTGCAGGAATTCACCCGTTCCGGCGAAGAGCAGAGTGCGATGTCCTCGGGCAAACGTTACTTCGTGAAAAGTCCGTTTGACTTCAAACAAGCCGGCGAGTGCGGTGCCGACATCAGCACCGAGTTTGAACATCTGCAAACGTGTGTGGACGATATTTGTTTTTATCGCGGTGCCTACGTTGAATCAGTCAATCACCCGACGGCATGCTACCACGTGAACACCGGGAACCGTTTTGGCGGCGATCCAGCATTGGGCGCTTGGGTCACATACGGCCTGGGGACCGAGAACCAGAATCTTCCTGGCTTTGTCGTGCTTCCTCGCACCAGTTATCCCCAAGGTGGCTCCGGAAACTGGAGCAACGGCTTCTTTCCTGCCCAATACCAAGGCACGCCTCTCAGGGCAGCTGGAAGCCCGATCCTCGACCTGAATCCTCCCGCTCGCATCACTCGCGAGAGGCAACGTGAAAACCTTGACCTTCTGGCATCCCTGAACCGCGAGCACTTAGCGACGCGCCCCGGCCGAACTGAGCTGGATGCTCGCCTTAATTCCTATGAACTTGCCTACCGAATGCAAACAGAGGTGCCCGAAGTACTTGAATTCAATACTGAATCAGAATCAACTTTGCAGATGTACGGCATCGACCAACCCAAAACAGAAACGTTTGGACGCAAGTGTCTGCTGGCGAGACGTTTGATAGAGAAGGGTGTCCGATTTGTGCAGGTGTATTCAGGCAACTGGGATAGTCACGACTACATCCATCGCGCCCATGGATCACTGATCAAGGCTGTGGACAAGCCAATTGCTGCTTTATTGAAGGACCTGAAACAACGCGGCCTATTGAAAGATACGCTCGTCGTGTGCTGTGGAGAATTTGGAAGAACTCCCGACAACGGCCAACGCAGTGGCGGCAAATCGTATGGTCGAGACCACAATGCCAACGCTATGGCGATGTGGTTTGCTGGTGGTGGGACCAAGGCAGGCCACACCATTGGCGCCACAGATGAGATCGGCGGCAAAGCAGTAGAGTGTGCACATCATATTCGAGATGTGCACGTGACCCTGCTACACTTGTTGGGACTTGATGACAACCGCTTGACGTTTTATCACGCAGGCAGATTCAAGCAACTCAGTCAGTTCGGTGGGCAGGTGATCAACGAACTCCTGAGTTGACCCACAGTCACTCTGCGTCAAAGCCTGCATTGATGCGGTCACACATGCAGCCAGACATGTAGCGTGCAATGCAGTTCCCATCCACCATTGTTGAGATCATCAAGACTGCAAGGCCCGGGTTCTGGCCTACGCACCTTTGGTTCTACATGCTGCCTTTCGCCGGGAGAGACATGTTTGGATCAATCCCATTCTGGGCAGGTGCTGTCTACGTATGCTTCCCCTTGGGCTTACTGACCTATGGATGGAATGACCTCGGTGACGCCGAAACCGATAGCGTCAACCCGCGAAAGAATAGCTGGCTATTTGGCGCGTTGCCCGATGATCAGCTGCGAAAACGTCTTCCTTGGATCATGATCACGACGCAGCTTCCATTCTTAGTCATTTTTACCTGGATTGCTGGTCCCAAAATGATTGGATGGTTCGCTGCTCTAATCATTTGCAACGCATGCTACAACACAGTAGGGTTCAAACGTCTGCCTGTACTCGACTTGTTGAATCAAGTGGGTTACGTGCTGATTTTTGTACTGGCCAGTTGGCTTTGCGACGTCCCCCAACTCAATGCCCCCGCAATGATCTTTGGAGCAATCTTTGCGATGCAGAGTCATCTGTTCGGGCAACTGATGGACCTCGATGAAGACAAGATAGCAGGACGCAAATCGACTGCGGTGGTCATTGGAGTGATCCCAGCGAAACTACTGCTAGTCACCATCATGGTGGCTTTAGCACTCATCGCTTACCGCTATTTTCACCTTCCTGTCGTTGCCATTTTCATGACACTGGGGGCCATGTTTTTTTTCCTGGACATGTGCTTTGGACCACGCCGCTATCCCGTCTGGTTTAGCACATCCTTTTTCATTGCCTGGAATGCAGTGGTGATTTTATCAATGCACTTCGTCTGGCGGTATGGGATTTTTCTAACAAGCTGACGTGACCAAACGCCGGCCACGCCATGAAGGAACACCCGATTAACGTTCATCAACGGCCAGACTGAACACCATGTAACTCAATCTGGCGAGTAAACGTGCTGGCTAACGTGCGGGTTTCGCTCCATCACGTGACCCGCATTAGTATCGGGACTACCACTGATCAGGCACGCATTGGTGCCCGCAAGCACCGCGACGGAAACGCCACGTCACACCAAAGCCAACCCAATAGCTTTCCAGGTCGACAGTTGTCACCCCGAAAGATTGGCTCTCTTTGAACATGCCACCAGCGAACAGGTCGAGATCGACTCCTGGAAGCACATCAGGGACCCCAATTCCCGCACTGATACGATTCTGGCTGATGTTTGGCAGCAATGCTCGAATGTAATCAACACTGGTTTGAGGCGTAATTCCTCCGATAGATCCCACAGGAGACGTCTTGGAAGCATTTTCAACAAAAGTGTAACCACCGCGGAGTCGGATTCCCCGGTCGGTGGTGTACTGGACACCGGTTTGCACCGCTAACTGATCGTCCCAAAGGCTCCCCCAAAAGTCAGTGTCTTCCCACATCATGTACTGCAGATCGAGAGCCACCAGAAGTTTTCCACAACAAAGGCTTTCATCAGCAATTCCGATTCCGAAAATGTTGGGCAATTCCATATCCACATCCTGATAAGGGAGGGGCCCCACTTTGATAAAATTTTCAAAAACGTGCTTCTCTTTGGTGAGCCAAAAAGCCCCGATTGTGGTTCGATCGAACACATCGTATGTGAGGCCCAGATTCCCGCGAACGCCATAGTCGGGCGTGGAGGCAGATTGCCCTGCGAATACCCCGTCCATCTGCGCAGTTGAAATGTTAAGCCCCGCTCCAAACGAGAGACGGTCGGTGAGCTGCACACCAAGTGCTGAGGCTGTACTCAACACCATGAATTCCGCGGATGTTCCATTACTTTCGATTGATTCCCGGTAGTCTACCCCCAAACCCGATGCGGTGATCAATCCGAGGCCCGCAGTGACAGGCAGCCCAAGAGCAGTAAAGTCCTGCGTCGCCACGATATTTCCGATAAGCGACCCCGGTCGATCAGACTTCTGCCTGAATGGCTCAACGGGACCGATCGTCGCTTCGTTTTCAAGGTTGAAAGTGGGCTCTATCCACGCCCCCGAGAAACTGAAGTTCGTGCCTTTGTGCTGGGTCAGCGTCGCGGTATTAAGAACCATCGAACTCTGCACGTCTTGTGGTCGAGCAATTCCGGTGCCCGCCATGCCTCCCGCCGCTGGCAATGCGTTGGCTCGAAGTTCAACTCCAAAT
>CAXGRW010000621.1:0-3573 GCA_964012125.1 uncultured Rhodopirellula sp. | reverse complement strand
GGTACCAAATTTGGTCTAACGGGAATGCGTAGAAAAATCGGTGGTTTGAGGATGATAGTGAGCAGCAGTAACGCAAAAAGGGCCACGCCCGCTACCCGTAGCAATTACATGCGGTGCCTCCCCAGCACAGCCCGGGGCTTCCCAGCACAGCCCGGGGCTTCCCAGCACAGCCCGGGCTCACGCACGCACTGCATGGACGGCAGCAAACTACTGGATGAGTGGGGATGACTGTGGGGGTGTTTCGCATTCCACCGATCAGTGGATTTAGAACGGGAGGTGGACATGTGAGGCCAAACGAGGTTGCTGCGATGCTGGACAGCTGATTCTATGGCCACATGGGTCTGAGAAGCTTATTGGGTGGGTGGGTGGCTGGGTTGAGGGAATCAGCCCGTTCAATTGGGTGACGCCAAAATCATCCACTTGCCATCTGGCGAGAAGCAGATGCTCGTCCACGGCATCGATGTATTGATTTCGGGGACAAGCCTTGGGCTTGCCGCGGCTGCCACATCGAGTTGGAAAATGAGTTCGCGCCGGTGCGTGGGCGAATACATATTGAAAAGCAATCGCTTTCCATTGGGTGACCAGGCCAAGTCCTCGCCCATGGATTCATTCGTTGAAAATCGCTTCCTCACTTCCGTGGGGCCGGTGATGGAAAGGATTCCAATCTCCTGATGGGTTTCTGTTTTGCCTTTGAACGCCAGCTGTCGGCTATCGGGTGACCACGACATGTTCCAGTAAATGTACTGGTAGTGGTGTGCTCCCTTGGCGAGCACCGTGGTGATTTTACCGGATGCAACGTCGTACAGTCGGATGCTGTTGTCATTGGTGTATGCGATGGTCTTTCCGTCAGGTGACCATTGTGCAGCCCAGCCATCATCAATTCTTTTGTGGGGAGTGCCATTCGTGTTCATGATCCAAATACTTGCCCCCTGTTCATAACGGCAGCAAACGAACCGGGATCCTTTGCCAGACCAGGACGGCATTTGCCCTTTGCAGACATCCCGTACATCATCACCGTTCGTTTTCATCAGCATGATCTGGGTCAGATTGCTGCGGTCGGGTGGTGACGCATCAAACAAAACCCAATTACCATCGCTGGAAATGGAGGGGGAACTGACCACTGGGAATTTATCGTTGCGGTAGATTTCCTCCGTATGCTCGCCATTGACCGATACACGGTAGAGCGAATGGAGTTTGTAGGGCTCGAAATCAAACTCGGAGGCATCCAGTTTGTCGTTGCCATCACGGTCAAGACGATGGAAGTAGTATCGTCGCTGAAGTTGGAAGAGATCACGTGTGTGGAATTTGAATTCTTTGTACGAAAGTAATCCGTCACGGTCGATATCCTTGGGCCGCATTTCCCAGGGGTAGTTGAAGTTCGCCAACATCGAGACGCGATATTCGGCAAGCGAAAGTTGCCCATCACCGTCGTCATCAAATGCTTTGATGTTGGAGGCTACCAGATGCCTTCGCGGACTGCGGATCGCCGTTTGCAGTTCCGCTTGGCTGAGCAATTGATCTGTATTTGTGTCAGCTGCTTCGAACCATTGTATTGGTTTTCGTAGGTAGGGCCCTTCTTGTCTCGCGAATTCGGAAAGGTCGACTGCACCATTGCCGTCGATGTCAAAGGATTCAAAATCCTGCTCATCCGTTTCGCTGTTCCACCATGTGTCGACAAATTCACTTTTGGTCAACACGTCGTCTTTATTGACATCGCATCTTAGAAAGTTAGCAAAGTCCACAACCCCGCCGTTCTCTGTCCGGAGTAGTTCGCCTGTGATCCAGCGTATTCCAAGTTGAGTCTCGAGAAAGTGAACTGCTTCATCTCTTGAAATTTTTCGATTGCCATCACCATCAGCATGGAGAATCAAGCCTCGGTCCAATCGACGTTGGCCATCTGGTGATATCGAGGCGTTGTAATTGATCGTAAACGTGGTGCTGTCTACGGTTTCCTCGGGACGATACTGCCACCCATCGTAGGATTCATCCATTGCCTCAATGGCTCTTTGCAGTATTCGCAGAAGCGGGTCGGCCAGTGGGGAAGCGGTTTGGCTCTGTTCGCCGTCGTTTTGAGCAGCCAGAAACTCCTGCAGTGTCACTTGGCCATCGCCCGATGTATCAAGCTCTTCAAAAGTGCCCCGGACCCGAGGTGATTTCTCGATGGCGATCCGCAGCTCATTTTGGGACAGGCCGCCACTGTCATCGGTATCGTATTGTGCAAATTCGCGAGCGGCCTCCGTGGGTATAACCGTTTGGCTTGGTGCCGCGTTCGACGCGTTTGGCGGCAAAGGTGGTGGCTGTGACGACGCTGGAGTGGGAATTGCCAATGAACATGTCAGCACCGATATCCACCCCAGGACCAGTGGTAGGCGACAGAACGCAAGAGTTCGGTGGGGTTCAAGCGCGGGCAGTCCAAGAATGCCACCACTTAGTTGGCGGCAGACAGGTTGGCGACGATTCTGATGTTCGAAACCAGTACCCACGATCAGCCTCGTGCCGCTGCTGTTCCTGTTGGCGCTAGCCCACTTGGAGTGGTTTCCTGCACCAGACGTTTGACAATCTTTCTGGCATCGATACCCTCGCTTTGCGCCGCAAACGTAGTGATCATGCGATGCGTTAACACGGGCTCAGCAACCGCTTGGATGTCCTCCAGACGCACCATGTATTGCCCATGCAAGGCCGCACGGGTTTTACCGCCAAGGATCAAGTACTGAACGGCTCTGGGACCGGCACCCCAAGATACTAGTGGTTTCAGCCAGTCGGGAGCGGTGCCTTCCTGCGGGCGAGTCTGGCGGACCAACCGAACGGCGTACTGGTAAATATGTTCCGGTACAGGAATTCGACGTGTGAGATCCTGGAATGCAGTGATCTCCTCGGCCTTGAGTAACGGGTCCAAGGTTGGCAGAGAACTTCCAGTGGTAGTTCGAGCGATCTCGATCTCTTCGACTTCATTCGGGTACGTCAATTCGATCAAGAACATGAAGCGGTCAAGTTGCGCTTCCGGAAGCGGGTAGGTACCCTCTTGTTCCACCGGGTTTTGGGTTGCCAAAACAAAAAACGGCTCCTCCAGCTTGTACGGCTTTCCCAACACAGTGACGCGACGCTCTTGCATGGCCTCAAGCATGGCTGCCTGGGTTTTAGGAGGTGCTCGATTGATTTCGTCAGCCAGGACAATGTTGGCGAATACCGGACCATGAATGAACTGAAATTCCCTGCGACCCTCGGCAGTGTCCTGCAGAATATCTGTCCCGGTGATGTCCATCGGCATCAGGTCTGGAGTGAACTGAATCCGGTTGAAGTCCAGCGACAGAGTTTCAGCGAGTTTGCTGATTAGCAGGGTCTTGGCTAAGCCGGGCACACCCATCAAAAGCGCGTGGCCCCTCGAAAACAACACAGTGGCTAGCTGGTCGATCACATCGGTTTGGCCGACGATTACGCGGCCCAGTTCGGCTTTTAACCGGGTGTGACACTGCTGCAAACGTTGGATGCTCTGAACGTCGTCGGAACTTAGTTCCTGAGGCGCGGAGGGATCAGTGTCATTCATCGACAGAACGGGTCCTGAGGGGAGGTTAG
>CAXGRW010000620.1:0-3579 GCA_964012125.1 uncultured Rhodopirellula sp. | reverse complement strand
CGACTTCCCCGCGTTCACTGCTGCGTCATAGGACACCGATCCACAAAGCTAGAACAAGGTCAGCGCGACTCTGCGTTGAGCGACGATTCCACACAATGAAGCAGCCAACAACCGCTAAGCCCAAGCTCTCCTCAATAATGTTCTTAACAGCACGGGCAACTGTCGTTGGCGAACCACAGACTTGTGTGGCACGACAGATAGCGTCCACTCTGCAAACTGCTCCCGGAACCATCAGTTCTCAGGAATGTAGTTCAGCGTGTAGTACGCCTCGGGGTGCAACAATGACAAACCTGCCTTTGACTTGACCCCATCAGAGTGCAATTCATGGACATGCCCTTCCTGAAGCCCATCCACATAGAGGCGAACACTCTTCCCGTCCTTACCCGCAACGGCCTTGGAAATTTTGGGCTCAGTATGATCAACCTCTGGACTTCCGTAGGCTGATTGAAAGATGTAGGTGTACGTTTCCATGCTATACGAGTCGAGTGATTCAGCAGTTTTTTGATCGACTGGTTCAGTGAAAACGAGTTCAAAGCCGTCGGGTTTGGCTTTCATCTCAAGGACCTCAAACGGAACTTTGCCCGTCCAATCTACGCGTTCCACCGCAAAAGGCTTTCGTCCGCGTGACCCCCAACCACGGTTGGTGCCACCGACAAACATGGTGCCATTGTTGGTCATTTCCAACCCAAGCGACCCACTACCAAACCCTTCCAGGAAAGGGAAGCAAACACCTTGGTAATGGCCTTTGACCTTCTCCATGTAGCAACGCATGACGGTGCTGTACGACTGATCGGTCACAAACATTTGATTTTCAAAGGGGCCGAATTTTCCGCCTGTCGTATCACAGGTAACGCCTGCTGCCGATTTACCCATCTTGTTGTAGGGAAACAGGACCGCTGGCGGCTCATATTTTGGCAATCGTTTCGCCTCGGTCATGAAGCGACTTCCACTCTTGGGCTCTTCTGGCTTTTCACCGATGAATGGCTCAGCAAATTTGTACCATTCGAACCCTCCAGGATGCCCAACGAACTTCCCAACCGGCAGATGCTTCAATGCACAGGTTCCATTCCAGGGGCCTTGATTGTCCGTGTAGAACATATCGCCAAGGTGATTTGCACCAATGCCACCGGGAGAACGAATACCACTGGTCGTTGGGATCAACTCGCCACTGGAAGTGACTCGCACACACCAACCACGGTAGGGAACCTTACTGGAGAACGAACCTGTCAGGCAAAGAACGACCCAAATGTCACCATTCTTGTCGAACTTGGAACCGAATGCGTACTCGTGATAATCGCCGGAAATTTCCCAGCCATCATTAACCACTTCGAACTCATCGGCCTCTCCATCACCATCGGTATCTCGCAACCGTGACACATCAGAACGTTGTGTTGTGTACAGCCAGCCATCTCGTTCGGCCAAGGTCAACGTTTCATGAAGTCCGTGTGCAAAACGCTTGAACTGATCCGCGGTTACCTCCTTCGCAAAAGGATCCGTGATCATCCAAATCTCACCTCTGCGAGAACATACCGCCATTTTCCCATCCGGCATCATCTGGAAACCACTTGCTTCCAAGACAACACCCTCCGGAATTTCGAAGCGGGTGATGGGATAGTAATCAGCTTCTGTCGGCGCATCCTGTGCAAGCAAAGGACTGCACAACAGGCAGAACATTAGCGGGAGATAGTTTTTCATGTGCATCATCATTGCTTCATTACTACCAGACGATTTCCTGTGTGATCATTGTTGGGCCATTGACTGGCACCAAAAGTTCGGAGTTTCCATCAATCTTACGGACAAACGGTTTCTTTCCTGAGGTTGTCACCCGAATGCGATGGGTATCATTCAACAGGAACCATCCATCCTCAACCGACTCGATATTTCCAGCACCCGCTCGGAAGTAGATTCCGCTATCGGTTTGCTGCCCTGTCGGAGTGACTTTGATATTTCTTTTGAACGTCCCGCTGAAATCACCAGCCACCGGCACAGGCGTGTCCTCCACCTCAGCGTCCGCGAAGCGATAGCGAAACGTGGGTCGCCCTTGTTTGTCGAGCCGATAACCGCTGAACTTGTAACCCCGTTCCTTGGGAGCGTCGTTGGGCCACGCAGCTTTGATATCATCGAGCACGGCAACAGGCGCGACCTTCTCAAACATCGTCACATTGCCACCCAGAGGGGTCTGATTTCCCTGGCCGCGTCCCTCCCAATGCTTGGAAGCATCAATGAAACGATCCTGCCAGACCACTGCGAGCGCCATCCGATTGGCATCCCAACATAAGTTTGCCCGTTCGGGATAGCCAACAGCGATCCCGCGTGGTGTTACACCTTCAATAAAATTCCTATAGATCACAGGCTTGCTGTCAGCCTTGAGCTCGATCATTCCATTGACAATTCCCTCTGGCACTCCGCCATTAGCACCTTTCTTCAAGAACGCCCACATTGCTGCAAGCTGAAGATCACGATCGCCGTCATAAACGTTGGCCACTGTGCTTTTACCCTCCGGGTATCCCGTGGGCATACGTGTTCCCGGACGATATTTCTGAGGATCAGGCAGGTAGCGATGAAACCAGTCTTCTCGAATCCTCTTGGTCATCGTGTCGAGTGCGATCGCCTGGATTCCTGTCGATTTGAATTTGCCGTAGCTGTGACAACTCACACACGCCAACCCTTTTGAGCCGACCATTTGTCGCCCAAACGATGCTTTGCGTGTCTCGGTCTCTCCTGAGTCCACCAAATTTGCTTCGGTAACCTTGTCCAACTTGGAAAGGTGACTGGCAACCACCTTGGCATTCCCACCACCAAAATTGGGCATGTAGGTTTTCATGTAAGGCCGGCTTTTGTCACCGTTGCTGATCACACGAGTCAACCAATCTTCGCGCAGTTTGTCACCGGCTCCGTCGAGTGGTGGCGGCAAACGCCCTTCATCACCCATTTCAGGAATGGTGCTGACGAACAGTTGATTGCGATCGGACTCAGGCCCACCCTTTCCATCTCGCTGGTGGCACGCATAGCAATTGAGCGCGGCCATCGAATGAGACAATAAGGCCTCATCAGTATCAGCTTTTTCCCCAGACCCGGCATCAACCTGCATTGCAGCTTCCACCGCTGCTTGCTGAATCGAAGTCAGCTCATAATTGGGAACCGTTGCAACTCCCTCAGCAGCGAGGCAGCCCTTGCCCGCCGAACAATCAGCTAATTTCGGTGCTTTGACCAACGACTGCACAGGATTACCTGCTTCAGTCTTGACATGACAGCCAGCACAGCCCAAGGACGAAAACAACTCTCGTCCGCGGTCCACCAACGTTGGATCGAACACGAATTTATCAGGATCAACTTCTTCCACTTCCTGCTGCACAGGTGCAGGGGTGCCATCGACACTCATCACGATCGCCTTATCGATCCCTCCAGACTTGACGCCTGGCCCCGCCCAATCGAGTGCAAGTACTTCCTCGCCGCCCTTCTCAAACCAATCCACGCGGATGGCATGCATTCCTGGTTTCAGGTTGATGCTCGCTTCCTTCCCGGTATTGGGGTGAACCCCATCATTGTCAATCAACTTTTTCCCGTCCAAGTACAACA
>CAXGRW010000619.1:0-3580 GCA_964012125.1 uncultured Rhodopirellula sp. | reverse complement strand
ACTCCAACCGACCGCATTGGGATCAAAGCCAAAACAGGGGAGGGCACTGGCCCCATTGGTCATGGCGAAGCCATCGCTGCCAGAGTGGTGGTTCTGGTCTACAAGACGTAAGCCGATCCTTGGTTTCAGGCTGCGTCATGGTGGATTTCATAAGATTTCACTGGTCGGCAAATTTCACTAGCCCGCAGACAATTGCTTTCATTGTTCTCGCCTCAACTACATCCATCGATCACGGTTTATGGATCTGGTGAAACGCGGATCAAAAACGCTACTTGATCCGGGGTGCCGAAAATCGCCCTCTGCAGGAAAACGTTCAGCCCCTATAATCCCCATCTTCACGGGTAGAGCCGCTGATGATCTGACGTCGATGCGATGCATTGCTAGCATCTCGTTGGTCAGATTCACGCCTCTACTTTAAGAATTCCAACCTGCGATCCACTCTCTATCAGACGACAAAGATGAGCACCGCGACTGCAAGCCAAAACGACTCTGACGCGTCGACCAACAAGCCCACGATTCGCGTTTACAACACGCTGAGCAAGACCAAGGAACCGTTCGAACCGCTTCACCCCCCCAAGGTTGGCATCTACCTTTGTGGCCCAACCGTTTACGCGGAGTCACATATAGGACACATGGTTGGTCCCGTGATCTTCGACACGATCAAGCGTTACCTGCGTTACAGCGGATATGATGTGACATGGGTGGTGAACATCACGGACGTTGATGACAAGCTGATCGCCAAGAGCAGGGAACGCAATCTTCCCATGAGCCAGATTGCCTGCGAGATGACGGCAGATTATTTATCAAATCTGCGTGAACTGGGCGTCAATCAAATCGATTATTTGCCACGAGCAACTGATCATATGCCTCAAATCATCTCCTTCATCAAGGCACTGGAAGAAAAGGACTATGCCTACGCAGTGGATGGTGATGTTTTCTTCGATGTCGCCAAAGACAGCAGTTATGGTCAGTTATCCAATCGAAGCATGGAGTCGCAACAAGGTGAAGGGGGCGAAGCTGCCGCCAAGAAACGCTCACCGGGCGATTTTGCTCTTTGGAAGAGTGCAAAGGATGATTCGATCGCTTGGGACAGTCCTTGGGGCCCCGGACGTCCGGGGTGGCACATCGAATGCTCCGCAATGAGCCATGAAATACTGGGGAACACATTTGATATTCACGGCGGGGGACTCGATCTCATGTTCCCTCACCATGAGAACGAACTCGCACAAAGCGGCTGCTGCCACGATGCCCCGATGGTTAAGTACTGGATGCACAATGGCTTGATGCGAGCTGGCGAGAAAGGAAAAATTGGTGGCAAGAGCGACCGTGAAGAATCAACGGAAGAAGCGTCAGCTGGCAAAATCAGTCGCAGCAAGGGAGACGGTGGACTCTCAACGGTAATTCGAAGACACACGGGTGAAAGGATCCGATTCTTTCTCTTGAGAACTCATTACCGATCTACCATTGTCTACAACGAAGAGGGTTTACAAGAAGCCGGTACATCCTTGGAAGCTTTCTATCGCTTCTTTGATCGTTTCAACGAGATAACTTCGCTTCAGGAAAGCGGGCAGCACCCGGGCCAGTATTTCTATGACCTGCCGCTGGGTACCTGTCGAACGGAGGGCGAATTTAAGCCCGGAGAGGACACGCTGCTGCAGGAAATGCATGCGGCACGTGAGAAGTTCCTATCCTCAATGGATGACGATTTCAACACTGGTGCAGCCATCAGCGTATTGTTCGATTCACTTCGTGCATTGAACCGACATATTGATCAACACGGATTGGGGCCAGCTGCCGAACTGAATGCACCTGCTGTTGTGTCGTTGATCAAAGCAGCTGCAGTGATTCGCGAATTGACCAGCGTATTGGGAATTTTTCTGAAGCCAGCAGTTGGTGGAAGTGGTGGAGACGAAGCAGACACTGACTTACTCGACGGCGTGGTGAACCTTTTAATCGACCTTCGCAAAGAGGCTCGAGAGCGTAAGGACTACGCGACAGGCGATGCGATCCGTAATCGCTTGACAGATTTGGGCGTTGCCCTGCTAGATAAGAAAGAAGGCACAAGTTGGGAACGCAACTCGTGACCTCTGGTTCTGCCATACGCCGACTTTTAGGAGTAGACCCTGGCTTGAACACCACTGGTTATGGTGTGATTGAAGTCGGAACGGCGGGTGGTTCGATGCCGCTTCCGGGAAAAATCAGATTGATCGAAGCTGGCATCATCCGCAGTAAACCCAAGGAAAGCATTGAAGCCCGACTGCGCGAAATCCACAGCGGTTTGCGTGAGGTCATTGAAGCGCACGAACCCGATGTCATGGCATTGGAACAGCTGTTCTCGCATTACGAACGCCCGCGGACCGCCATCCTGATGGGGCATGCACGAGGCGTGATCTGTCTTGCGGCGGCACAAGCCAACATCAATGTGCTTCACTTTGAACCCACTCGCGTGAAAAAAGTCATGACCGGTAATGGTCACGCCCCGAAACACCAGATCCAGTTAGCCGTCAAAATTCAATTGGGTCTGGCAAGCCTGCCTGAACCGGCAGATGTGGCTGACGCCCTGGCGATAGCATTGTGCGGCTACCACCTCGGAGACGGGACATCCATGTCCGCTCTTACCAAATCTTCTTGATCTTCATTTTTCATTTTCAAACGTGGTTTTGCCTCATCTTCCCGCTTGGATCCCGCTGTCATGCAACGCTCGGCTTGACCCCGTTTTTCGAATCCTCCATCTTTTTGTCCCGCACTGGAAGAATCTGCGAGGCACTCTCCTTGCCATCAAATCAGAAATCCCCTCTCCCCGGAGCACACACTTTTGATCGTTACCATCGCCGGAACACTGGTTCGCGTCAGTGAAACTGCTGTCACCATCGAAGCCGCCCCGTTCGAATATGAGGTACTGGTAGCCGACTACACTCGCCGCATGCTGCAGAACAGTATCGGTCAGAAGACGCGTCTTCATACTCTGGATTACATTGAAGGAAATGCGCAAGGTGGTCGTTTGACTCCACGGTTGATTGGTTTCATGACCGAGCCTGAACGCCAGTTCTTTGATTTGTTTTGCAGTGTCGACGGCGTCGGGGTCAAGAAAGCACTTCGTGCGATGGTGCGTCCAGTCAAAGAGCTCGCTGTCCTCATCGAAGAGCAGGACGCGAAAGGACTGTCGGCCCTTCCCGGTGTCGGGCCAGCAACTAGCGAGCGAGTGATCGCAAAGTTGCGTCGTAAAATGCCACGCTTCGCACTGATGGTCGAAAGACAGGCAGTCACCAGTGAAAACGCGGGCAAAGGAACCGCCGCATCAGCCGTAATCAGTGAAACGTTTGACGCATTGATCACCTTGGGACACAGTGAAGCGGATGCTCGTAAACTGATTGACGAAACGATGGCCGGCGGCAAGAAATTCAAAGATACCGAATCGCTTCTAACCGCCATCTACCAGCGTTCAGCGTAATATGCTGAGCCGTAGATCGGCGCGGTATCTGTCTCATTTCGGGTCACGATGTTTATCGTGATTTGTGTCACGAATATCGCAAAACCCTACCCTGATCAAAGCCGTAAGCTCAATAGGCCTTGGCAAAGA
>CAXGRW010000618.1:0-3582 GCA_964012125.1 uncultured Rhodopirellula sp. | reverse complement strand
GTGAATTGACTGCTTGCAGAATCGGGGAAAAAGTTACCCGATTCGTCTTCGGGAATCTTTGCCATCAGCAAGGAACCACGTAACCCATGACGTACGCCCTCGCGTTGGTGTTCGTCCTTTAAATATTGCCCTGAATTCCCCAGTCCATCGCCGTTGGGGTCTCCCGTCAATGCGAGCATGTCTTGAATCACGACTAGAAAGTCGAGGCCATCGTAAAATCCACTCTCTACAAGCTTGATGAAGTGGGAAACTGCTGACGGAGCTTGATTGATGTAAAGCTCGACTTCAACATCACCTTGGGTCGTTTTCAGATTAACTCGTGGCAACTTGTTTTCTGTTGCTTGCTGCTCTTGCTTGCGTATCTCCATTTCCTCATTGAACTGCTTCTCGTGCTCGTCCAAAAAGAAGCTGAGGGCGCCATCCGTTTCATTGAATTCCTTGTCACCTAAGACTTCGGGCTTCGTCAGGACTTTATAGATCTTTCGCGCGGTGTCGAATTGTCCCGTTGTCATGGCGGATCTCGCTGCTGCCTTCCAGACGTACTCAAGCTGTGAGTTATTGTCCATCAGAAAGGTTGCACCTTGCAGCGTGGCAATGTCATAAATGCTGTTCTCAAAGCGATGTTGGATCATCGTCACCAGAAATGTGATCGCATCTTCGTTGTATTCACCCATCATGGTGAGTGCCAAAGCGGTGTCGTAATGTTCGTCCAGTCGCTGCTGCACATCGTCGCGTTGCTCGAAAAACAACTGCCTTGCAGCAGGAGTGCGGACGTCGTGGTTCAGATAACGAACGAAGGTCGCGCGTTGGTCGGCAACTGCCTTCACCAGATTGGCTCGGGACTTTTTGTAGGCAGCCGCTCGCTTGTCCAGTTCGGCGACGTATTCGGGATCCTTCAACAACTCCTCGCGATACTCTTCAGGAGTCATCTCACTAGTTGCTCCGGCGTCCTGCACACCAGCAGCAGGAAGAATGCCCGGCACCGTTGAAATGCCCGGCACTGCCGGAAGCCCCGGCACTGTTGGTGGCGTTGGTGCATCGGTCTCGGATGCGGGGGCCACGGGTGAAAGATCGGCCTCAGGTGACGACTGCTTAGCCTTACCAGTGGAGTCTGTTTCCGTGGATTCGGGATTGCTGGAAGCTGAACTGCTATCCCCCGTCGCGGGATTCTGTGCGGCCGGCGGACCCGTTACTGACTCTTGGGCGACGGCCGGTAGCGGCAGGCCACTGGCTGCGATCACGCAAACCAGCATCACTGCAGAAAAAAAAGAGCGGGCAAGCCAAATCATGGAAATCGCGGGGGGTGTGAGAACTTGGAATCCGTCAGTGATACGCTCGTGCTGGCACTTACGTTCGTTTGATTCACCCCAATATTCTGATGGAAAAACCGTTCTTGCGGGATGGTGCTGAATTTCCCACTTGGCGGGTATACTTATGAAATGAATTTTCCCAAAAAACAAAATACACGCCGCACGAAGAGCGGCGGGGCTGCCAAGTCGTCAGGTTCAACCAAGCCCAAGCACGCAGGTGGGGCCAAGCCAAGCAAACCTACCAAGCTCCGCGTGATCGGAGGCGATATGCGGGGCAGAATCATCCACTATCACGGGGAAGAGTTCACGCGGCCGATGAAGGACAATATCCGGGAAAACCTGTTCAACATTCTAGGAAAGGCGGTCAAGGGCGCGATTTGCTTTGATATGTTCGCCGGAACTGGTGCAATGGGATTTGAGTCTCTTAGCCGCGGCGCCGTTTCAGCAGTATTGGTCGAGCAGAATCGGCAAGCCGTCAAGTTCATCAACAAAACGGCTGACACGCTTGATATCCAGTCGCGGCTTCGGGTGGTCACCGGAGACAGCTTTCGGCTGGCAGGGAATCTACTCGAACCACCCCAAGACGATACGCCGTGGATCGTGTTTCTCTGTCCACCCTATATTCTCTGGGAAGAATCGCTCGAACAGTTGAACCACATCATTCAACTGACGCTCGACAATGCTCCTCCTGGTAGCGTGCTGGTTGCTGAGACTGAAAAAAAATTCGATGCAACCAAGTTGCCACCGGGAGAATGGGACTTTCGCGAGTACGGTGGCACTCGCTTAGCCTTCATCGAACCCGCCATGAAATGTGGGCTGCGGATGTGATCAGAAGCGTGAACTGACCGCGTGCCGTGAGCTTTTCGCTGACCCTTCGGGGGCTGGTTTGCCAGCTGGCGCGAGGAAACCTGATTTCGGTGTATCCTGCAGGACTCTTTCTCAGTGGCGCCATATATAGTGGAATTCCAGTTCCCTGCTTTTCCTACTCTGCCTGTTTTTACTCCACGGAGTCCTCGGACTTGATTTCGTGTCTGGCAATGTAGTATCACCGAGAGGTTGGTTGAAGGTTCTGGCCCGGTACTCAGACGCTGTGATTCGTAATGTCACGTTTTTTCTTCGGCATGTTGACTGGTGCGGCAATTCTCTACGTCGGGATGCACTTCCATTTCGTACGAGGTGATGGCGGAGTTTTTCTGGTTCCGAAAACAGAGAGCACGCTTTCAGATGTCTACGTGGACATTCGCGATTTTCGACTCGATCACTGGAAAGCTCACAAGCCTTTGGCTCAGGCGATCATGGCTAGTAACCAAAAGCATCTGGCACAAGAAACGCCTCCCCTCGCATTTCGTGACACGGTCGAAGATGTCGTCAGTGGGTTGTTGAGTCGGTAAACAGACTTGGCTGGATTAATTGCACGCGGGATTTGTGTGCGGGCACACATCTGACGCTTTCGAGTGCTGCCATGAGTTGAAGCAGGTTGCGTGTTCCGGCAGTTTGCCTCCCCACTCCACGATGCTTGGTTCATTTGGGCTGATTTTCTGGTGATGGCAAACGCTTTCAGTCCTCAGCTAGTGGCGATGTAATCGTCAATCGTGTCACGAACTGCATTGGAGTCATGATTGACGTTCCACGCGTCACTGTTCTCCCATGCATGATCGTTCTTTTCTGCAGCATTGCGCCATGGCTTGCATGCTGTCGTCTTTGGGATTCGGTCGAGTTGCCAGCGTTGTTAGACCGATTGCCCTCTAAGTAGGGAACTTCCAAACAGCGTCTATAACCTCCCGCCGCCTTCATCTTTTGTTGCCTTCAAGTCACCCATCGCTGACGTTTGTACGCACGAGGACCAAGTTGGCAGCATAGGAACTCCGTAACCATGTCCATGTATCGCAATCGTTACTTTCTAGCAGGCATCCTATTAATCTTGCTGGGAATTCAATTTCGGATGGTCGACTCGTTTGTGTTGAACGAGCACACGACTCGAGCTCTCGCCCGCGTGTCGAAAACCGGAGCGGTCGCCGACACGTCCAGCATGAGTTCAATGATGCTGGGAATCCATCCCAATCCGACAAAACGTGTTGAGCCACCGCGATGGCTTGGATTGGCAATGATTGCCATGGGAGCGATTGTCAGCTTTCATGCCATTGCGATGCCCAAAACCTGACGCTGGCGGACGGCATTGCGTACAGAAGAGTGCCACAGCCATCGGTCGGATCCTCGAGCGTTTTCTGTGTGCGATCGGTACGCAGTTTCCGACACCGGTGATTGTGGGGTC
>CAXGRW010000617.1:0-3598 GCA_964012125.1 uncultured Rhodopirellula sp. | reverse complement strand
CATGAAGCTGGATGTAGCGTTCCGTTTCATTCGTGAAATCAACATTGACGTTGTCAAAACGGAACCTCTCTGGTGAGGGTGTGGTGATCGGTCGAATTGAATACAGCTCGACAAGCGTGATCAGACGCCTTTTGCTCTCGCGAACACCAGTGACTTGGTCTTCGCTATCTGTGATCGGGTCACTCCAGAATTCAATTCGGACAGGGAGATAGATGCCGAAATTGGTGTCGGTGTCCGGTTCTGCATTGACAGCGACCCGCATCTGGGTGGGATACAGCATGGGCCAGTCAGATCGTTTGGCTTTACTGAGAACCGCTTTCCGCTTTTGTTCACGCAATTGCCCGGTAACCACGAAAACTGGTTTTTCCTTCAGCTTGGCCGTCGTGACGCTGAGATCGTAATCTCGTTGCAGTGTGCCCAGCATTTCAGCCCAAGCACCCACCTGTAGACGTGGGGGGATTGGCTGTTCGCTGGTTGAACCGGGAGCCCATCCGGGCAACTTGCCAACTTCGACACGGGTCAGTTTGATTGCTTCTGAAATCTCACTTCGTGTCCAGACGAGCCTTCCATCACTGATCTGCTGCAGTCGGTGCTTGCCCTTTCCATCATGCATGGTCAATTGCAAATTGAATCGACCAGTATCTTCACCTGATTGTTCGTAGGTGCCCACGCCAATCACTTCTCTACCAGTGGTCCAGACGATTTCACGCACCTTGGCGTCGAAAGCTGCACCAGAAACCAGCTGACGAAGTACAAGTTGCAGTAAGTTGGTTGCATCAACTTGGGACTTCGCGGCCCGATTTGCCTCGGAATCGCTGTCGGGTGATTGACTTTCAAAAGTTTCTTTTTGATCGACTGCTCGTGAAACCGACGGTTCGGTGGGCAGTTGCTGCGCGTTCAAAGCGTCAGCGAAACGAAGGTAGGCCAAGACGCTAATGACGACCGCAATGATTAGCAGAGTTCGTGCAGAGTGTCGTTGAGTCGCCTTCATCCGTTACCTCACGGGATTTTTGATCACCGATTTTTACTGTTCTAGACCACTGCAAAATTCGGGTTTCACGCCCAGAAACGCCATCTGCCTGATGTGACGATCGATCTTCATGAACCGGTTGTACCGATTTTCTCAAAGATACCGCGTGTAACGTGCCGATGATCCACACAGAAGCCGGTTCGCCCGGACTTCACGGATAGATGCCCTGCAGCCTCGCTGATCCTAGATGAGTCCTGCTGGCAAAGTCCACCCAGATCGAAATTTAAGACTGACTTAACACTACTCAGCTAAGTAGAAGCCCAAGGAACGGGGGAAACGATGAAACGAATCGTCACTCATATGTCGCTGTTGGCGGCCACGGCGATGCTCGCCACCGGGTGTGTGCCGGTTCGCCACAACCTGCCACCCGAACAACAGCTAATGGAGCCAGGACCCGGTGTTGGTGGCCCTGGACCCGGGGTACTCGGTGCACCCTCGGTCGCTCCGGGAATGATGGGAGGCTCGATGATGGGAGCTTCCATGATGGGAGGCCCAATGATGGGCAACCCACAGATGATGGGTAACCCGCAAATGGGTGCCCCCATGGGCAACCCAATGATGGCACCCCCGATGATGCCTGCACCAACACCTGCGGCTCCGCCAGCCGCCCCAGCACCTGACACCTCTGCAGCGTCTGCTGTTGGTGATATTGATCTCGTCAACTACGCAGCTTGCGGGCCGGGTTGTAATCTGCTCGGCGGCGGCAGCATGAATATTCCCCCTGGAGGCGGTATTTTACCCCCGGCTGGAATGTTGCCTGCTGTCCCACCAACATTACAAGTGACTTTGGCACAGCCTGAGGGAATGCAAGTTCGGTATGACGCCACTGGTAGTGGGGGCTTCGATAGCGAGCCGCTCGTTGTCCCAGCTCGGCAGAACTTCCCACAAGGAGGGCTGTACCGCCTGAAACTCACCAATATTCCTGCTCGTGAGGGCGTTGAGCTGTATCCTACTGTGGAACTGGCTTACGCTAACCCACGTACTGGTGCTTACCTCGCTCATAACTCGGTTCCTCTTCAGTTCACTGAAGAAGACTTCGACCAAGTGTTGACCGGTAACTTTGTCACCAAAGTGATCTACCTTCCGGATCCCGACTTCCAAGGTCCTGCTTTGGCCGGCATTGATACGCTGGTAAGTACCCGCCTTGATCCAGGCATCGACCCAATCGTCGAAGCTGATCGTCGCGGTTCGATTCTTGCTATCATCCGTCTGGGTGACAAAGACATCGAGATGAGCGGTTCCAACGAGATGATGTCGACTGGTGGCATCATGCGAGCACCACTTGCCGGACTTCCTGCAGCATTCGCACCAGCGATGACTGAGGGGTGTGGTAACTGCCCCGGGAATGGAGCTGCCATGCCACCTTCGCTGCCCGGAATGATTTCTGGTGTGACGACACCTCAGTACGGAATGCCAATGTCGGGTACGCCGATCGGGTTGCCAGGACCACCCCACATTCCTTTGGGACAGCCTGCTGGTCTGAAGAAGCACGTGATGCGTAATCACACCTCAATCAACATCCCGAGACCGGTTGAGAAAGTGAAAATGAACGTTCGTCAGCAACCCGGCATGAGCTATCCAAATCCTGTCAGCCGGGTTCGGATCACCGAACAGAACATCCATCCGGGTGTGCCTGCTGGACGCGGCATGTATCAGCACGGAAGCCAGCGAGTTGATCCAAATTGCCCACCCCAGTAATTGTGGGGTGAGTTGAGTCAAATGCGAAACGCGGTGCAGATTGATCCAGTCTCACCGCGTTTCTTTTAGTTCCGTTGTTTGTATTGGTTGTATCTTTATCAGCCAGTTGACCTCCCCTGGGTTTAACAGTGATGGCTTACGGAAACGCCCGGTCGCTGGGATTCGCTTGCTGTATCACCGCTATGTTGGTGACGCTTCACGACGCCAATGCCGCCGACCCATCTGATTATCTCGGTAAGACAGGCCGGCATCGTTTGCTGACTGGTGACATGCCGCCCGGTTACTTAGGCCAGGCTCGGCTCGCTGGACGCGGATTCGTCAACGGTTACTTTCAACCTGTGGCACTAACAGGCCCCCAGGGCACTCGTTTTGCCTTGACAAGAAATGGCGGCTACTCCGAGGGATCTGAGCTCTTGCAGGCAGGCTTGCTCGTCGGAAGCGTTTACCGCTTTCAGGTCACGCGAATTCCAATGATGGAAGGTGCGGAGCTTTACCCCACACTCGAAGTGATCGACCGGACCTACCCACCACCAGGGCTCGCTACTCGCTACCCCATCGTTATTAATCTCGATCAGGAAGACCTTGAGTCCGCCCTTGCAGGAAAGATGGTGACACGAGTCATCTATCTTGAAGATCCTGAGACCGCTGTGCCCATGCAGCAGACCCCTGTGACGAATCGTCCCGTCGAAGTTGCCGAATATCAAGATGCCTTGGAGGTCGCAGATCGTCTGGGACGTCCCGTAGCGATTGTGCGTATCGGATCGCTCGCTCCTCCGAGAACACCAGCACTAATGCCCGGTTTCTTTTTTGGATTCCCAACATGGGCTCCCATTGAAACTGTGAGCCAAAATACTGGCGATGCGAGTACAC
>CAXGRW010000616.1:0-3602 GCA_964012125.1 uncultured Rhodopirellula sp. | reverse complement strand
ACCTGCGTAAATCACTGAAACGGAAATGGGGACTCTGGTATAACAGCGACTTCTTTCCCACTTCCAGCCTCAGCCATCAACAAGCATTTCATGAAAAAGCTCATTGCAACAGTGTTCGCTGTCTTTTGCGTGACACCGCTACTTACAGCTACTGGGCAAACCAAAAACACAAAAAAGATTCACGTGCTTATTTGGGATGAACGTCAACCCAAACAAGCCGTCGCTTACAAAGATTTCCTCGGTAACGAAATCGCAAAACGACTGACAGATCAAACTTCCGATTTTGAAGTTCGTTCAGTCGCTCTGGATGATGCGGACCAGGGTCTCACTGCCGGCAATCTCGAATGGGCTGATGTGATCATCTGGTGGGGACACGTTCGACAAAGCGAGGTCACCGAGAAAAAGGCACGCCTGATCGTGGATTACATACGAGAGGGAAAACTGGACCTCATTGCATTGCACTCGGCTCACTGGGCTCGCCCCTTCATCGAGGCAATGAACTGGCGCAGTATCGAGGACGCCAAGCAGCACTTCCAACAGAGCGGTTGGAAAGGTGAGTTCCTGATTGAATCCGTCAAGCCACCCCGTGAACGCACCGTCCCCATCCACGGCAGCGAACTTACGCCATCCTATTTCGGCTACAAAAAAAACCAAAACCAATTCCAAGCCATTGTGCAGTTGCCTTGGTGCTGCTTCCCGGACTACCGACCTGATGGCGAACCCGGAATCCTGACCACACAATTACCCGAACATCCTATTGCCCGAGGTTTGCCAAAAACGTTCCAAGTGCCGCAGACAGAAATGTACAACGAACCCTTTCATGTGCCGGATCCAGATCAAGTTATCTTCGAAGAAACATGGAACAAGGGCGAACGCTTCCGCAGCGGCATGACTTGGAATATCGGCAAAGGAAAAGTCTTCTATTTCCGACCAGGTCATGAAACCTACCCCGTTTTTAAACAACCCGAAATGATTCAGGTACTGCAAAACGCATGTCGGTGGCTGGGCCAATAAGCATCCCACACGCCACCACCCAACACCAGATCACCTTGATGATGCACCACATATGAACCTGCAGACCATGCCATCCCGAGAAAAATCCTTGCAACAGCTAAGACGCGTATTGACGACTTCTAGTCTCTCCATGCTCATCGGAGCTGTTATGACTTTCGCTTGCATAGCGACAGACAAAACCTGGGCACAACAAAAGAAGACACCATCAGCCTTATCCAATGCAGGGCAACACAGTGCGCCCATCAGTTGGATCTCTGTTCCCGGCAAAGATGGCTTGTCCTACATGGCTCAACAAACCAAGGACGACAAACTGATTCTTACTGCGGACGAATCATTTTTTCCAAAGCTTGGACTCTCATGCATAGGTACGGGTAATCGAAATGACATTGCTGGACTCAACAAAGGTGAATCATTTGCTGCCATCGGAAGATGGGATCAAGGAGACATCGCAGAATGGGGACTGTTCCTCAAACACTCTGGTGAAATTCATTACAGGGTTTTGTGCAAAAGTCCAAATGCAACTGACAAATTCAAACTAAGTATCGGCGACTCATCAACTCTCGTTACCGCCCCTGCAAATCGCGAGACCCAAGATCCTGGGATCCAAGCGATCACGGGAACGCTGAAAGTGAAAAACAAGGGTTTGCAAACAGTTCAGTTGGTATGCGAACAAGCTTCTTCGGCTAGCATCATTCTTGCAATCGAGCTATCTGGCCCCGCAGCGAAAGCGGGCGCTGTCCTGCGAAAGCGCTGGCGACCCGCAGCAGCGCATACCAAGTTCACCACATCAAAACCTCACGGCCCTATAAAAATGTGGGTCATGGAAATGGACGCAGTCCCCGGAGAGCTTCCCTTTTACAGCCCGATCACAACACCCTTTGGCTATTACGGGCCGACGTGGCAAGCGAATGGCAAAGTCAATTCGAGTTTCAACTTCTCATTGTGGTCGTTCGGTCGTGGCAAGGAAGCTCCACCCATCGAGCAACTATCCCATTTACTGGCGGCTGGCGACCCAAACGCATCCCTAGGTGGTTTTTCCCACGAAGGCACAGGCGTCAAAATCCGGAACTGGGATCCATTGACCGGTCGACAAGGTCAGCGACAAGCACTTGCACTGCGAGTCGAACCGGGGACACCCTACGACACCTATTACAGTTACTTCTACGCAACGGACGAGAAGAAATGGCGTCTTTTCGGTGCTGGAAACAGATACAACGATGGCAAACCACTCAAGTCTTTGTGGGTTGGAAGCTTTGTCGAAGTTCCGGGCCGAGCATCTGTTCAACGAACAGGAGTCTACCCAAGAACCATGCGATACCGTGGTTGGTGTATGGACACCAGTGGGAAGTGGCACCCACTGAATCGAATGGCGACCGGGAATGTCGACAAGGAAAACGGATTAACCCATACCTATCGTGGTGTCACCGATGATGGCTGGTTCTTTTTACAAACCGGGGGTTGGCCATTCCGCAAACCACCCGAAACCCCCGCCATTCAACTCGCCCAACAGACCACGAGACCATACTATCTCACTGAGCAAGACATCAAGGATCTTAACAGCACGCCGTCAGCAATCGAGTTCAGCGAAGCCCCCCAACCAGCGAAACCGCGCACCATTTCATTCAACGTTCGCAATGCCGGCACCACTCCTGTCGCGACGCTTTTTTACGGCAACAAAGAAGCGCTCACGTTCGCAGGCCGGTGGCAACACAAAAGACAACTACCGGAAATCAAAAACGGACAAAACTACCTGACCCTACCGACAACAGACACTCAAGGCAATCTATTGCTGCGATTACAACTGACAAACGACGAGGGCATCTTCTGGTCCGGAAAAACGCTTCAAATCAATCAATGATTCGGAAATATCGGCCCAGTATCAACAGCCTGTTGGGCACTTTCCAACTCGTAAGCTGAGCGGCTAGCAGAAACTGATGCGGATCGTGCCGCAAATAAAGCAACGGCATCGCCTCCCCTGCATCAACACACTTCCTGAGCAACATCACCTGCATACCTTTTACCTTGTTTGGTCGGCAAAGCGTTTCTCCACCTATCTGAAAATGCACTTCGCATGGATAGCTGGATGTTAACGTGGGCATCTCTCTGCCGGCACTGAGATTATGAATCGTTGCTGTTGCAAACGTCCCGTACTCAACTATCTCGCGGTGATTATTGCGTCGACGAAAAAGAAAGATGACCATAATTAGAGCCGGCATGGCTAAGGCAACACCCCAGTAGAATGTAGTCATATCATCCATCGCCAAGAGTGTTAACGCCGCCAATAACAAGCCATCTAAACCCGCTGGAATTAACAACAAACCAACAATAAGCACCCCCTTTGAAAACATTGGCTTAAGAAGACCATGTGGCAACGCACGCGGTGCTTGCAAATTCATGAACTGAACCACTTCGTGATAACGCGCAGCATTCTCACCTGCGGCTTTCTCTACATATCTTGTCCACTTAGGCTCTCCCGTTTGCATCGAACTCCCCCTTTCGATCCGAAACGAAAATCACTCACGGCAACGCCGCGAGGAATGACTTCACCTCAAAGCATCAAGATGTGCATCCTGCGTTCCGAATACACA
>CAXGRW010000615.1:0-3603 GCA_964012125.1 uncultured Rhodopirellula sp. | reverse complement strand
CTTGTTGCGAATCAGTCACTTGGTCTTTTACCCAGTTTCACACATGTGACGAAAGACTCTTCAGTTTGCTCACCCGTGCATCTGCGGCATCTGTTACGCTTGAAACCGCGTTCAGACAGATCAGGTTCACGTGTCCGGATGTGGTGGCAATTTTTGACAGTTGGCATCGACGCTGACGGCAGGGAGCACTAAGGCATGCGAGACACATTGACGGTGATATTGGCGGGCGGAAGAGGTTCAAGATTGGAGCCTTTGACGCGTGACCGCGCGAAACCCGCTGTGCCGTTTGGCGGTTTATACCGTATTGTTGACTTTGTTTTGAGCAATTGTCTCAACAGCGGAATGCGGCGTCTGTTGGTGTTGACTCAGTACAAAGCACAGTCGCTTGACCGGCACATCAATCTTGCATGGCGAGGATATTTTTGCCGCGAGTTGGGGGAGTTCATTGATGTCGTTCCTCCGCAGCAGCGTTTCACTGACAATTGGTATCAGGGAACGGCTGACGCTGTTTACCAGAATATTTACGCGATCGAGCGTGAGCAGCCCAAAGATGTCGTGGTGCTCGCCGGTGACCATATCTACAAAATGAATTATGGACCAATGGTCGACTTTCATCGAAAGATGGATGCTGACATCACGATCGGCGCGCTTCGCGTCAGTCGGTCCGAGGCGCGGCAGTTTGGAGTCATGCAAACCGATGCAGCGCATCGCGTGATCGGCTTTCAGGAAAAGCCTGACGACCCGACTGGGCTACGGGAAGATCCCGAGGTGTGCCTTGCGTCGATGGGCATCTACGTATTTAACGCCAAATTTCTTTACGAACAATTGTGCGATGATGCGACGTTTGATGATAGCGATCATGATTTTGGAAAAAATATCATCCCCAACGCGATCAAAGATTATCAGGTTTGTGCTTTTCCTTTTCTGGATGAGAACCGAAAAGTGGACGCCTACTGGAGAGATGTGGGGACGATCGACGCCTACTACGATGCGACGATGGATTTGATTCGCGTTGATCCCCTTTTGAATCTTTATGACCAACAGTGGCCCATGCGAGCTTTTCAGCCGATGTTGCCACCACCAAAATTTGTGTTTGGTAGCGAGGGGAAATCAAACCATCGTCGAGGCGAAGCACTCGACTCGATCGTATGCCAAGGGGCCATTGTCAGTGGAGGCAGTGTTGCTAGAAGTGTGCTCGGTCCGAACGTTAGAATCAATAGTTACGCTTCCGTTGAAGACAGCATTCTTTTTGACGGTGTTGAAGTGGGAAGAAGGTGTCGCCTGCGACGAGTGATCATTGATAAAGGTGTCCGCATTCCGCCCGAAACGGAGATTGGTTTCGATCCCGCTGCAGATCGTCAACGCGGTTTTACTGTAACTGACAGTGGGCTGGTTGTGATTGCGCGGGGCGAGGAACTGACGCAGGCAGCAGGATTTGGGGATAACGCACCCAGTGAAGGTGTGTTGAATTCTTAAGGCGTTGGTTATCAGGCGTTGGTGCAGCGGAACGAAACGTGACAAAATTAAGGGGACAATCGTGAATCTTAATTGTGCAGATGCGAATCGGCTGAATGCAAGTTCGGGAGCTACAGATGCCTAGCGCAGGTGAACAAGTATTGCTGTTGGGTGCCTGTGTTTTTGGCACGCTGCTAGTTCTGCTAGGAGTTTGGATTGGGTTTTGTTTTGCGCGGATGAAGAACGTAACACAGGATGCTGGTTTTCGTCTGCATCAGGGTGATCGCGAACGCATCGTGCAGTTGTTGCAGGATCTGGGAGCTTGGATGCGCGATTATGCTCAGAGTATTGATGATTACCAAAAGTTGCTCGAGAAATTCGAGCCTGATGTGGCGGGAGAAGAATCCAATCACAGTGTTCCGCAACACCGGGCAGCGATCGCCATCGAGCAGGTGTTGAGAGGAGTGCGTAAAACATCTGACCAGTTGGATACTGCCGAGTATCGATTGCAAAAGCAAGCAGCACAAATTCAGTCATATGTAAGCGATGAAAAGATTGACAGTTTGACTGGGTTGCCGAATCGCCATGCGTTCGACATCAGGCTAGAAGAATTATGTGACGAAAAGCATGAGGGGGGGGCAACGCTTGTACTGGCGTTGATTGACATCGATCGTATGAAGGCGTTTAGCGATGAATATGGGCAGCAGGCCTGTGATTACGCTCTGCGGCAAGTTTGCGAGATGATCTGTTCACGGATTGAGAATGCGGTTGCAGTTGCTCGTTTTGGTGGCGGAGAGTTTTCGGTGGTCTTGGTGGAGCCTTTGGGTGGAGCCGCGGAACAGATGAACAAATTGGGGCGGTACTTACAGACGGAACGGTTTACTTTTGGAAGTGAGGTAGCTCGTTTGACCGTCAGCATTGGTTTGAGTGCGCTAAGCGAGGACCGAGTGATGGGGACCTTACTGCGGCACGCGGACGAGGCTTTGTTCACTGCGAAAAAAACCGGCGGAAATCGTGTCTACTATCACGATGGAAACGGGCCCGTGCTCGTTGGGGCGCCCGAGACAGTAAAGCCAAGGGCATCGTCGTGATGATCGCCTGATGGTTCTGCCAGGATGCGTGTTCCGCATTTGATAGGCGACAAGTGGGGGTCGCTTGGTGCGATGCACGCCTTAATGCTTTCTGTGGGAAGTGCTGTTTTTCCGCGTTTTTGATGCAAAAACGGTAAATTGCCGCCTCAGGCAACATAATTGCAAAAAGGTCTGCGGAGATCCGCCACGGTTTACGTGTTTATGAGTGAGGAGATTGACTCATTACTCGCAAACTTGGCAGGAATCATGTCCATACATTTCGATACCACGCCGGCCGTGATCTACATCGTCGATCGAGATGCCGGATCTCGCGCAGCTTATCAAGCTGTTGCTGAACGACTTGGCGTTGAAGTCCGCTTTTCGACCTCCGTTGACGAGCTGCTGATGACAGCTCCCAATGTTGCTCCCTCCTGTCTCGTTTATGACGTGCGGTCTGGCCGGGATGAGTTTGAGCAGTGGCGGCAGCAACTGTTGCATAAGACAACCGATGTACCCATCATTCTGATCGCAGACGAGCACGAAGATGCACAGACTGCATTTGGCTTTCAGCTGGGGGCTTTGGCTGTTCTGCAAAGACCCGTCGCGATGAATGTGTTGGAGGAGTATCTGAAATATGCGGTTCGGCGTCATCGGGCGGTTCGAAATCTGGTTCAGCAACATGAAAGAGTGCAGCAGACGCTGCGGGGGCTGAGCGAGCGTCAAACCCATGTCTTGGAACTGGCGTCCACCGGTATGCCAAACAAGACGATTGCAACACGTTTGGCTGTGTCGCAGCGAACAGTCGAGACAGAGCGTGCCAAAATTTTAAAGGCTTTCTCTGCCGATGCTTTTTGTGAAGTGACTGCCCAGGTGGGGGGCTTTCGAGTGCTGGAAACGCTGCAGGAATTACAACAGCGGGCAACCGTGCTTCAACAAGAAGGCGGAGCACCGGTTTCAGATGAGAGGCCAAGGGTTGGCCCGCCTGCGAGAGTTGAGGTGGGGAACATGCCCTCGGACATTCTGATGCTGGTTTCTGATCAGACAGATATGCCCGCGTGATGGGATTGGACGTATGCTC
>CAXGRW010000614.1:0-3604 GCA_964012125.1 uncultured Rhodopirellula sp. | reverse complement strand
CAGCCACAAAAACACAGAATGTCGATGCCACGGTCGCCCAGGCAGAAGCGCTTCGAGAACGCGGTGCTGGCGTTGTCCGCATCGCGGTGGATAGTGACAAAGATGCCGCAGCACTCGCTGAGATCCGCAAGCAGACGACAGCCAACCTTGCCGTTGACTTACAAGAGAACTTCCGGCTGGCCGAAGCAGTCGCTCCTCACGTGAACAAGATCCGCTACAACCCGGGACACTTGTACCACCACCAACGAGACAAACCGTGGCAGGACAAGGTCCGCTTCATCATTGAACAGGCGAAGCAATTTGACTGCGCCGTGCGGATCGGGGTTAATTGCGGCAGCGTCGATCCTGCCAAGAAAGAAAAATACGATCCTAAAGATTCCATCACGCCGATGCTTGAGAGTGCATTGGAACACTGTGATTTTGTGGACTCTCAGGATTTCAGTCGTTACGTCGTATCGCTGAAAGACTCAGATCCGAGCAAGGTAATCGAAGTTAACCAGCGCTTTGCGGAACAAAGACCCGATGTGCCGCTTCACCTGGGAGTCACAGAAGCTGGAATGCCGCCTGATGGAATCATCAAAACACGGATAGCATTCGAGCAGCTGATTGGTCGTGGTATCGGGGACACGGTACGTGTTTCACTGACCTTGCCGAATGATCGCAAGCCGGAAGAGATTGATGCTGGCCGAGGTATTGTTGATGACATCTACGCAGGTAGAGTGCGAACGGTCGTCAACCTCAACGACAAAGCGCTGAACATCATCAGTTGCCCCAGCTGTTCCCGCGTCGAGAATGAGGCATTCATTGATCTCGCAGCCAACGTCAAAGAAATGACGGAATACGCCAAGGACTACGCAATCACAATCGCTGTCATGGGCTGTCGCGTCAACGGGCCCGGAGAGACCGATGACGCAGACTTGGGACTTTGGTGCGGCCCGGCCAAGGTCAATCTCAAAAAAGGGACTGAGGCGTTGGGAGCCTTCGGATATGACGAAATTCTGCCACGCCTCAAACAGGAACTGGACATCCTGATCCACGATAAATCCTAAGCACCGAAACAGCACAGATAGGACTCGCAGCTGGAATACGCGGAACGCGCCGCGGGACTACACGGCGCTCGGCGAACAAAAATGCTGATTCCGCTGCTCGAACTCGACTCCGCCCTACCCAAAATCCAAAGCGGTGGTCATAGCTTTGCAGAAACGCACAAAAAGTGGTGATCACTTGCCGTTGTGTCACCGGCAGAGCTCCATTTGGTCAACCAAAAATTCTTGGTCTGGGGAAGGCAGTTGAACTAACGCCAATCGGCACTTTGCAATCTGGGGCAAACTTCTATTCGTCTTTGAATCAACCTCGTCGTGGGCGGGTATATCACAGCTGCCCAAGCACTGTCGGTGCTCAATCAGCACCTTGCGTCTCGTAATCCGATTGGACAACTGGCCGTCGAAAGCGAACACCCTAATTCAAGTGTTCGACGTGCTGGCTCAGCGGACCATCTCGGACCAACCGTTTGGTGAACTGGCAATTGAACTCCGGCACTTAGGACCGGCTTGACCTGGGAAGGTTGCTGCTGCCCCAAGCGGTGGGCAGCAGACCGTTGGCTGAGTTGATTTTTGGAAGAAGGTTTGATGCCTTAGATTGAACTCGGCAATGTGATTCATGAGCGGAAACTGCAGCAAAGTCGCAAGCCAGCCAATGAGCGTCCTGAGGTGCTTCCCATGGCGGGATAAGAAAACCAGGCTTCAGTCGGCACCTGAGTCAACTGAAGCGGCCGTGCAACATCCAGCGATAAGATGTGCGATTTTTCTGTAGTTCAGCCCGAGACACGAGATTGCGAAAGATCCACCACCACTCTCCTTGGTCTGTTTCAACACGATAATAGTCACGTCGAATTGACTTTCCTCTCCACCACCCACTTTCAATGCGTTCTGGTCCCCAATGATTCAGTACCTGGTGGTCCACTCCGTTGAATCGAATTCGTTGCGGTAAACGAGAAGACGACACTCGAAGACTGAAATCCGTCTCATGCCACGCCACACGCAGCGGTAAAGGGTCAGCAAGAAGAGAAAGAGGACGCCGCAGGGCGTCACCAGCCGTTGGTTTTACAAGAGAGCGATTGATGACCGACTCCACATTGTCTGCCCATCTGTTGGAACTCCGTTTCCGAGTTTTCTTGCGTCGTTTCACAACAGGTGAACTCGCATTACCCGCCAATGGCAGAACCTCAAATGCGCGTTCAGGTAACGGATCATTCTGCAACTCCAAATATCCAACCCGCTCACGCCCCATCCGCCCAGTCAATGCGTCGACCAAACGACTGATGGCGACACCTGTCATCCCCGTTGCCGAAGACGAGTTCTCCTCAAGCTCAAAGAATGAAGCCTGGCTGCTGCGAAGTGCACCTGACAACGTGACCAGCAGACTCAAACGCTCGACCTTTTCCTGAATCCGTACTGACTCCAACTGATTGACGACCAAACCACTGAGATGGTCAGCATCCACCGTGGGGGCAAACAACCCGACATCCAAACTTGTTTTTTTAGTCCCACTCAATTCCATGCAACAGCGCAACCGCAATACGCCACGTTGCTGCACCATCAATTGTGAAGTCAACTGTGAGACCAATCGCTTGAGCCGATCCGTCAGAATCTCGAGGTCAGTCGTGGGATATTCCAATGCGAGGGTCACCGAATACTCGGCCTCAGCCTGATGAACTTTGAGTGGTTCGTCGACTTCTGCCTGCACCTGCTCCAAACGCCGCACCAATTCAGGCCCCAATCGCGTCGCCAATCCACTTCGAGGCAGCGAAAGCAACTGACTCAATGAGACAACACCGAGCCTTGCTAGAGTAGAGACGGTGTCGGTTGCAAGCCTCAACGACTGAACGGGCAATTCTTCAATCGCTCGCGCCGTACTTTCGTCACCGCGAATAATCAGTCCACCATAGAAAACACGTTTGGAAGAACACGCCATATCTTGGATTCCGCCAGGACTCCGCTCACTACCTTCCAGTTTTTCAGCAAGATTCGTTTTCCTCAAAAGCTCTGGACTCTGCCCACCGCATGGCAACTGCCTGGGTACCTCCCTCATAACCCCCAGCGGCCTCATCGTTGCCTCGTGTGCCAAAGCCCATGATGCAGCTACAGAGTCCGCAATTGCCATTCGAGCTCGCACATGTCGTGCAGCCAACATTGCCTCCACTGCCACCAAAAGCCCAGATTCATCACCGAATAGATGACTGACGCCTGAGATATCGCATAGCAGAGATTCACATTGATGCCGCGGATGACCGGCCCATGGTTTGGCTGCCAATTCTTCCAGAGCAACTTTGGGAGTAATCTGCCTCTGCACGGATACTGCAATCTGCTCAAGTGAACGCTGATCCAAGCTCTTATCATGACGCTGGATCAGCGGGGGCCTTCTTGCTGAATCTGATTGACGCAATCCGGAGTTGGTAGACGAACGCACCAAATCGGCTGCCTCAGCAAGCTTCATGGAAACCCGCACTCCGAGTTGTGATGCTGCATGACAACAAGCGACCACCAGACGCCCTCGGCGGGAATTTTCATTCCACAGCACAATCGGAACCTCTGCAATCGGAACC
>CAXGRW010000613.1:0-3605 GCA_964012125.1 uncultured Rhodopirellula sp. | reverse complement strand
CACTCGAGCTGGCCGGTTTCAAAAGTTTCGCGGATCGCACGCGCTTTGATTTTCCCGACGGGATCACCGTCGTGGTTGGACCCAATGGGTCCGGAAAGTCCAACATCGTCGACGCCATCAAGTGGGTTCTCGGATCTCAGAGTGCCAAGAGTCTTCGCGGCAAGGACATGTCCGATGTGATCTTCAAAGGATCGCAAACACGCGGGCCAGCCGGAAGCGCGGAGGCAACCATTGTTTTCGACAATCAGGACGGGACCCTCGGCGTAGATGCCCCAGAAGTTCACGTTACCCGCCGGGTGTACCGCAGCGGTGAGGGTGAGTACCTGATTAACAATCAGCCGGTCCGACTCAAGGACGTACGGAATCTGATTCGAGGCACGGGAATCGGAATCGATGCTTACAGTCTGATCGAGCAAGGCAAGGTCGACCGGATGCTGCAAGCCAACGCGAAAGACCGCCGAGCGATCTTCGAAGAGGCTGCCGGTATCAGCAGGTTCAAAGCCAAGAAGACCGAGGCAGAACGTCGACTCACACGCGTGCAATCGAATCTGACTCGCTTGGGCGACATTGTCGATGAAGTCGCGTCACGCCTGAAGAACATCCGCAGCCAAGCGGGAAAAGCCGAGCGGTACCGGCAAGCAAACGATCGCATGAAGACGCTTCGAACCCAAATGGCTTGGGCCGACTGGCGTGAATTATCTTGGGAACTGGAGACCACGGAAACCGACCTCGCCAAAGCGATCGCAACCCACAAAGATCTCGAAACGCTCCGTTCTCGAATGTCCGAGGAACGTCAGGCAGCTGATCTTCAACTGCAGCAGATCGCTGAAGAAGCACGAGAAATCGAGAAACACCGCAGCGAGAAACTTCAGAAGATTGCTGAGTACGCCGGTCGACGCACGGCCGATCAAGCGTCAATTCACGATGCCCGTGGAAGTGTCGCAAAGCTTCTTCGTCGCGTGCGATTACTACAAACCCAAGCAGGATCAGCAGCCGCGGAATTAAGAAACGCCACCGAACGTTTGCAAGATTACGAAGATGAACTGACACGCGTTCGCCATCGGAACACCACTGCCCAACAGGAACGTGACAAAGTCCAAGAAGAAGTCAGTGAAGTCATCTCCCAGCGTGACACTGTCCAACAGAGACACCTGACACTGGTCCGCCAGGTGGCTGACTTGGAATCAAAACGTCAGCGCAGCGAGCAGCGTGTTGGAGAGACCCAACGAACCCTGAGCGGATTACGCAAACGACTGAACAATGCGGAAAACCTGCTGGCAGAAGCGATCAACGAATCACAAACAGCAGCCCAACAGGTTGAAGTGGCTGATGGTCGCATTTCAAAGGTGGTTCGAGACATTGAGATCGCGGACGCTAAACTGCAAGAAAGCCGCCGCACTTTTGAACGTCGTCGCGAAGAGGTCTCAGCGTTGCGAATCCGTCTTCAAGGTTTGACGGAACGCCGAAATGTGCTCGATGATTTGCAGCGCCGCCAGGAGGGAATTTCGGGCGGTGTACGCACCATTCTCGACCAACTCACTACCAACTCATCACCCCTCACCGAACAGCTGCACGGTATTGTCGCAGACAGTTTTGAGGTGGATGTCAAAGTCGCACCCCTGATTGATGCCGCACTGGGAGAACGCAGCCAATACGTGATCGTCAGCGGCGGAGACCTACAAACGGCAATCACCGATGGCACGCTGGCTATTGATAGCCGCGTTGGCTTGATCCGAATCGACGAACTACCCAGCCGGCGCCCCGGTGACCGGATCCGCCTTGATGGACTCAAAGGCGTCATTGGTCGAGCAGACCGAATGCTGAAATGTGCCCCCAGCTACGAACCACTGGCTCGTCATCTGCTCAGCAGCACGTGGCTCGTCGACACCATTGATACCGCATTGGGGTTACGAAAGTTATCGGGAGCGGGACTACGTTTTGTCACAGCCAAGGGTGAATTGCTGGAAAATGACAGTTCCATTGTCGTGGGGCCACCAGCGGCAGCAACCGGACTGATCAGTCGTCGCAGTGAACTGGCTGCTGCTGAGCAACAAATCAAACACTACCAATACCAGCTCACTGAAGCCGAAGCAGAGACCGAGCGTTTGAGCGAACGTGTTGATGAACAAGCCGCCTCATTGGGTCGAACCGAACAAAGCCATCGGACGCTCATTGCTGACCGGGCTGCGGCCGAAGCAGAACGAAGGCACACCAACGAACGCGAAGAATCAAATCGCATGGTAGTGCAGGAGATTGCGGAAGAAGTCAAGGCGACCACAACGGCTCAAGAAGCTGCCCGCTCGGAAAGCAACGAACTGGGAAAGCAAATTCACCAGGGACGCGAACAAACCGAAAGCCTTGAACTCGAAGCTGCGGAAGTCGAAGAAACACTATCGGAATCCCAAACCGCGCTGCAGACTGCAACCAGCGGTGTCATGGCAATCTCTGTCGATTTGGCTCGTGCCGAACAAAAAGTCGAAGCACTCTCCGCCACCATGGCACAACAAAAACGCGATCAGAATCAGCGAGAAGCTGCGGTTGATGAAGTCCGCGTTCAGGCATCTCAGGGACGAGAACGGATCGACCAACTGACAGAACGCGTCCTGCAAGCTACCCATCAGCTTGCCAGTTTGCAGTGGGATGCTGATCAGAACACGAGCCATTTGAAAACACTCGCTGAGTCGGCCGAAACGGTCCGCCAAGAAAATCGCGACATCATGCGGGCCAGTGAGGAGGCAATGAAGCACGCTGCAGCGGCAAGCGAATCCGTACACTCACTGTCAGCAAAACGGGACAGTGCCAAGCTACGACGCGACACCCTCGCTGAGCGGCTGATGGAAGACTACGAACTTGATCTACGAAACAGCGAAGTTCCCGAGGACTGGGAAGCTCCAGAAGATCGCGATGCAACTGAAAAAGAAATCAATACCCTTCGCACCCAGTTGCAACGCACCAGCAATGTCAACATGGAGGCACTGGAAGAGCTGGAAACCTTGCAAGCTCGCTACGACGAATTGCATGGCCAATACCAGGACTTGACTGCCGCCAAGGACTCCCTGCAACGCATCATTGGTCGCATCAACGCTGACAGCCGGCGACTGTTCCTCGATACACTCGAAGCAATTCGAGTTAACTTCCAACAGCTCTATCGGAAATCATTCGGTGGGGGGCAAGCCGACCTGATCCTCGAGGAAAACGATGACCCATTGGAAGCCGGAGTCGAAATCGTAGCCACGCCGCCGGGCAAACCAAGCTTCAGCAACTCGCTGCTGTCGGGTGGAGAAAAGGCTCTGACCGCTGTTGCCCTACTTATGGCAATCTTCAAATATCGCCCGAGCCCCTTCTGTGTCCTGGACGAGGTAGATGCACCATTCGACGAAGCTAACATTGGTCGCTTTGTCACAGTGCTCAATGAGTTCCTCGACAACTCCAAGTTCGTCGTCGTCACCCACAGCAAAAAGACGATGACCGCGGCCACGACCCTCTACGGAGTGACCATGCAAGAATCCGGCGTCAGCAAACAGGTATCAATTCGCTTTGAAGATGTGAGTGATACCGGCGAGATCTCAGAGGGTGGCGAGGCTGCTTGATGGCCGCGGAACAAG